>NZ_JBBMXH010000040.1:0-36346 GCF_037996725.1 Xenorhabdus entomophaga | reverse complement strand
TTCGTTCAGGCTCAGAAAGGGTTATCTTCGATTTCATTAGAACAGGCGGAAAGTCAGATTATCGTGTTATCTATTATAACAGTCGTGCAAATAATTTATCTGACTAACTTAAGTGGGATAAAACATCATTTTGGTAATAAGATATGGGTTCTTCGTTTTAACAGACAGCGCTACGCGTCATGCTCGACGCACTATAAAAGAACCGCAAAAATGCGGTTCTTCAAAAATCAATAAATTGAAAGTCTAAGTGATCAGTGCGCCTGATCCCAATTATCACCAATCCCGACATCCACTTTTAATGGAACATCAAGCTGCATACTTTGCTCCATCAACTTTCTGATTGCTTCCTCCGCTGCCTCCAGTTCGGACTCATGCACTTCAAACACCAGTTCATCGTGAACCTGCATGATCATCCGTACATTTGGCTGCTCGCTGACAATCCAATTATCCACGGCAATCATCGCCAATTTGATGATATCCGCTGCGGTACCCTGCATAGGCGCATTGATGGCTTCACGCTCTGAAGCTTTACGGCGCATAGCATTACGCGATTTGATATCTGGCAGGTACAATCGACGCCCTTCCAGTGTTTCAACAAACCCATGTTCAGCAGCTTGCTGGCGCGTGCGCTCCATATAAGACAGCACGCCCGGATAACGTTCAAAATAGAGATCCATATAACGTTGTGCTTCGCCACGTGGGATCCCTAACTGGCGGGATAAACCAAACGCACTCATACCGTAGATCAGACCAAAGTTAATCGCCTTCGCACTGCGACGTTGCTCGCTGGTCACTTGCTCCAACGACACGCCAAACACCTCCGCAGCGGTTGCACGGTGGATATCCTTACCTTGTGCAAACGCCTTCAGCAACCCTTTATCTTGTGACAAATGCGCCATAATCCGCAATTCTATCTGTGAATAGTCCGCCGCCATAATGCGGTAGCCTTCTGGCGCAATAAATGCCTGACGGATGCGTCGACCTTCATCATTACGCACAGGAATGTTTTGCAGGTTTGGATCACGGGAAGAAAGACGCCCTGTCGCCGTTACCGCCTGATGATATGAAGTATGGACACGACTTGTCAGCGGATTAACCATTTGAGGCAGTTTATCCGTGTAAGTGGATTTCAGTTTCGCCAAACCACGATGCTCCAGAATCACTCTCGGCAATTCATGCTGCTCCGCCAATTCTTCCAGAACCTCTTCGTTTGTTGATGGTGCACCATTCGGGGTCTTTTTCAAGACAGGCAAGCCCATCTTTTCAAACAAAATGACCTGTAACTGCTTAGGTGAAGCCAAATTGAATTCTTCACCTGCCAATGTATAAGCTGATTTTTCCAACTCATCTAAACGTGCAGCAATTTCCAGAGAATGTTCTGCCAGCGTTTGAGCATCAATCAATACACCTGTCCGCTCCATGCGGGAGAGTACAGGCACTAATGGCATTTCAATTTTCTGGAAAATTTCTTTCAGTGTCTCTACGCCCTCTAATTGTGGATACATCACCTGATGTAACCGTAAAGTCACGTCCGCATCTTCTGCCGCGTATTTTGATGCTTCCTCCAGCGGAATTTGATTGAACGTTAGCTGTTTTTTACCTTTCCCCGCAATTTCTTCGAATGTCGTGGTCTTATAGCCCAGATGACGCTCCGCGAGGCTATCCATGTCATGTCGGCCCCCTACGCTGTTCAGGACATACGACTCCAGCATGGTGTCAAAAACAATACCGTTCAGAGCAATGTCATAACGAGCCAGAACGCCACGATCAAATTTCAGGTTCTGACCTATCTTAGGCAGGCTTGCATCTTCCAACAGCGGTTTTAATGCTGTGAGAACTTCATCCAGATCCAGTTGTTGAGGCGCATCCAGATAATCATGGCCCAGCGGCAGATAAGCGGCTTCAACCTCTGATTCACCTAACTCTGAGCCACTTAACGCTAATCCACCTAATGAGATGGCAAAAGACATTCCCACCAGATTGGCGGTCAGGGTATCAAGGCCATCAGTTTCAGTATCAAAAGAGAATGCCGGAGCCTGTTTCAGTTTCTCAATCCACTCATCAAGGGATTGGCGATCAAGAATGGTCTGATAGCTTTCCGGTGAAATTTTGACGGCACTTGGTGCGGCTGCCACAGCTTCGGCCTTCGAAGCAACAGCGGCAGATTTTTGCCCATTACCTTCCAGCCAACTGCCATTCTGTACGTCACTGATCCAGCGTTTAAACTCATAATGTCTGAATAGTGCCAATAACTCATCCGCATCCGGCGGCACAACAGAAAGTTCCAGACAGGTCTTATCTAATTCCACATCTGTTTTAATCGTTGCCAATTGATAGGAAAGGTAAGCAACCTCTTTATGTTGCTCCATTTTCCCGCCCAGCGTTTTAGCGCCACGGAAACTGAGTGTGGCAATTTCATCAAGTCTGGCGTAAATCTCATTCAATCCACCAATGCCCTGCAACAGTCCCAAAGCAGTTTTTTCACCGACCCCCGGCACACCAGGAATATTATCGGAAGAGTCCCCCATCAGGGCAAGGAAATCGATGATCAGTTCAGGCGGAATACCATATTTTTCCTTTACCCCTTCCGGCCCCAGAATAGTGTTGGTCATGGTATTAATCAGCGTGATATTCGGCGTCACCAACTGAGCCATATCTTTATCGCCGGTACTGATCAGGACAGAGCGACCTTCTTTTTCAGCCTGCAACGCCAATGTACCGATAACATCATCAGCTTCAACACCCGGTACAACCAGAATTGGCAGTCCCATTGCCTTAACCATTTTGTGCAATGGCTCAATCTGCGCCCGCAAATCATCCGGCATTGGTGGGCGATGGGATTTATATTCAGCAAATAACTCATCACGGAACGTTTTGCCTTTGGCATCAAACACGACCGCCACATGACTGGATTTATACTGCATGATCAAACTGCGCAGCATGTTCAACACGCCATACATGGCGCCCGTTGGTTCCCCTGTACTGTTTGTCAGTGGAGGAAACGCATGGTATGCACGATAAAGGTATGAAGAACCATCAACCAAAATCAGGGGATTGTCTGCTATCTGTGCCATAAAATTTTCTTCGTCGTTCTGTGGGATGAATAAAGAATAGAATGCCATACTGTGCCGATATAGACGAATTTTGCGAGAATTTTCTCGTGCTAACCTGCATTTTCTGACAAATATTCTGATGAGTTCTCTGTGGATAACTTTGTGCACAAAAAAATGGCACATAAACCAGATTTATGTTTATCACTGTAAAGAATGAAGAACAGAAGGTAAAAATCAATGAATTACGGCGAATGTGAAAGAAATATTACAACTACTTAAAAATCACTGACTTGTGGATATTACCGGAGTTTATGTTATGAAAGGGAACTTTCAGCAAGTATTGTGCCAGTTTTATCTTAGCCGACACAATACTTGTATTATTTTATATTAATACCAGACTTCTTGTTACATTGTGGCTTATTTTTTTGTCACCAGATAATTCACTACATCAGAGAACTTCTTACCGTAGTCCAGCTCTGAACGCGCGTCAATACCACCATTGTTAATCAGGTATTTGCCATTAACAAAAACTGCCGGAACACCACGCAACTCCAGATCTTTGGCTGCCTGACGCTCTTTAGCGGCTACAGATTGCACGATAAAGCTGTTCAATGCCGCATCATATTCCTCACCAGACACACCAGCCTTGATGAAGGCATTGCGGATATCTTCTTTACTATGGATGGACTGGGTTTTCTGAATACCCTCAAACAGAATTGGAGTGACTTTATCTTCAACCTTCATGATGATCGCAACCGCCCAGGCATCCGTCAGATCTTTCCCCAGAGGCCCCAGAAAATCGACATGATAACGGTCATGAGTCACCCCCGCTGGCAGGTTTTTCTCAACAGTAGAAGGAACATGATAAATGTTTTCAAACTGATAACAGTGAGGGCAATAAAAAGAGAAGAATTCCAAAACCTGCGGCTGATTTGCAACCGGGTTTTTTAATTCCGTATACTGTTTGCCTTCAGAAAAACCAGAAGCAGAAGCATTAAATGCCATAAACGCTCCCACCAGTGCTAGCCAAAATTTCTTCATAATGGTCTCCAGAAAAATTAATACATCGGGTTGAGCTGTAACGGTGGTTCCTGTAACAGCCGAGTTTGTTCAGAAAAAAGATTCATTTGCTTATGCCAGAAATCACTATCCGCCATCCACGGAAATGCTTTGGGAAAAGCGGGGTCTTGCCAGCGACGAGCAACCCAAGCCAAATAATAGACCATTCGCATTGCCCGCAGTGGTTCTATCAAAGCCAATGTTTTTGGGTCAAAATCCGTAAACTGACTATATGATTCAAGCAAAATATCCAACTGAATCAACCGCTCCTGCCTTGAGCCATTGAGCAGCATCCATAAATCCTGAATAGCAGGGCCATTGCGGGCATCATCAAGATCCACAAACCATGCCTCATCACGCCACAAGATATTACCAGCATGGCAATCACCATGTAGCCGTAATGCCTGCCAGTTATCATGCCATTGATGTACAACTGCATTGTTCAATTCATCCAGTGCCGCCAAAAAACCTTTCTTATGTCCGGCAGGAAGAAGCTCGCATTCAGCCAAATATTGATACGGTTGATACAAATATTCATCAAGATTAATCGTAGGACGAGCCGAAAACGTTTTTTGACGACCAATCTGGTGCACTCTTCCCAGTAAACGCCCGACATCTTCCAACTGGTCAAAACTATCTGATTCGTACTGGCGTCCCCCTACGCTCGGGAAAATAGCAAAAAAGAACCCGCCATAATTCAGTACCGTCTGCCCATCAAACATCAGGGGAGCCGCAACCGGTAAATTTGCCTGCTGCAATTCATGCGCAAGATCATGTTCCTCTTGAATTTGCTGCTGGCTCCAACGCAGGGGGCGATAAAATTTCACCACATAACGTTTGCGATTCTCATCCATGAACTGATAAACACGATTTTCGTAACTATTCAGTTCAGTTAAACCGGAATCAAGATACAAACCAGACTGCGCCAACGCATCCATAATTAAATCTGGCGTTATATTCTGAAAATTAAAAGCTTTCGATTCTGTCACAACACAGTTCTCTCTTTATCAATCTTTAATAACACCGCGAGCACGTAATAACGCTGTCTTAAAATCTTCTTCATAATCCTTTTTCAACCCGGGAATTTCTGCCTGACTATCCGTACCACGCATTTTCAGGTGATAAATCAGAATATCATCAGTTAATTCAGACAACTGCCCTGTGAACCCTGCTTCATCAGCCAGCTTCTGCAAAAGTTCCGCCAAACTTAAATCCGGCTCATTCTTCCATACTGGATGTAAAAGTTCGATAACTTCATTGAGACGGTGATACTTCATTTTTAGTTCCTTATAAATAACTATACAAATTAGCAGGGATAATCGTTCTGAGAAAGAATTGGTCTGTCAACCAGCGTAAAGTTATACTGCCACCAAAGCAGCATCGTTAGATATTGATTCTCAATGGTTATATATACCCAAACACTCAATATTTCATTGCCCAATATCAGGTGATTTAACATGACGCATCAAAAAATCAGTGGCGCAATTCTGGCTGGGGGGTTATCCACCCGCATGGGGGGAAATGACAAAGGATTACTGCAATTCAGCGGCGCACCATTATATCAACACATTGCCACAAGATTGCAGCCGCAGGTTCATGAGTTGTTGATTAATGCGAATCGCAATCAGGGTATCTATCAGCAAAGTGGCTACCCCATTATACCGGATATCATTACCGATTTTTCCGGGCCACTGGCAGGTATGCTGGCAGTTTTAAAGAATGCCATCAATGAATGGGTGGTATTTGTTCCCTGTGATGTACCGGATTTTCCCGAAGATCTCGTTGCAAAACTTTGGCACTACAAACAACAGGCCTGGGCCGCTTATGCACATGATTGCGAACGTGCCCATCCCACCTTAGCATTAATGCACCGCAGTCTGATCCCTCGGTTGGAAAGTTATCTCGCACTGGGTGATAGAAAACTCATGTTCTTTATGCAGATGATTAAGGCAAAAGCCGTCTATTTCCCCAATCCCCATGCTTTCAAGAACTTAAATACGCCAGAAGAATGCCGTCACTGGAAATACCAGCATTGGGAACTCCTACAGGAGTCTGCATGAATCACAACACGGCACTGCCTATGTTGGGTATCACCGCTTATAGCGGAACCGGAAAAACGACATTGTTAAAACAGGTGATACCCTTGTTGCGCCAGCAACATATCCGTGTTGGGTTGATTAAGCATACTCATCACAATATGGATGTTGATAAACCGGGCAAAGACAGTTATGAGCTACGCAAGGCCGGAGCAACCCAAACGTTGGTTGCCAGCCAGCAGCGTTGGGCGTTGATGACAGAAACTCCCGATTTGCCGGAGCTAGATCTGCACTATCTCGCCCGTCGATTCGATGCGAATTCGCTGGATCTCATTCTGGTCGAAGGGTTCAAACAAGAAGCTATCCCAAAAATAGCACTTTATCGGGACGGCCTGAACCATACCGTTAATGAGATACTCGATCCTTATGTGATCGCAATTGCCAGCGATATCACGCTGGCAACACCACTTCCGCAGCTTGATATCAATCAGCCGGAACAAGTAGCAACATTTATTGCCAAGTGGCTACATCAATAACATGGTTACACCAATCAGGGGTATTCATCATGATAAGTCCCGAAAAAATCAGTGCAGTCACAGCAGGAAAATAAAATAACGATAATAGGAAAACAACACATCATGAAAGATTCAATCCGCGATGCCTCCCTGTCTGCGGTTAAAGTTGCAAGTGAAATCGCGTATGACTACGTCAGTGGTATTCGCAACCAACGGGTATTTCCCGATGCCGACGCGTTAGCTGGTCTGCAAAATTTCGATAAACCATTACCCACAACCGGAACCGATTGCCAACAAGTACTTGAGCAACTCCACTCATACGGTTCTCCGGCAACAGTCGCGACAACAGGAGGCCGATATTTTGGTTTGGTTGTAGGGGGTTCAACACCTGCTGCGATGGGAGCAAACATCATAACCAGTGCCTGGGATCAAATCGCCTTGATGGAAGCTTCTTCGCCCATCGCGAGCCAATTAGAAAAAATCGCCGGACGCTGGGCGTTGGAATTATTGCACTTACCTTCAGAGGCATTCATCGGTTTTGTGACAGGTACAACAATGGCGCACGTCAGCGCTCTGGCAGCCGCGCGGCATTACTTATACCAGAAACAAGGCTATGACCTTGCAGAGCAGGGTTTACACAACGCCCCTGAGTTAAAAGTTGTATTACCCGAAGAAGCTCACATCTCTGTTTTAAAAGCCCTGAGGCTACTCGGTTTTGGTCGCTCACAGTTCATTTTTGTGCCATGTGATACCCAAGGACGAATCATTGAAAGTGCCGTTCCCGAATTTTCAGACAATATGATTCTGGTGCTACAAGCCGGCAATCTTAACTCAGGCAGTTCAGATAACTTTAGTGCCCTCATTCCCAAAGCCAAAAAAGCCGGCAGTTGGGTACATGTGGATGGCGCTTTTGGGCTATGGTCCAGAGCATCAAAGAAAAAATCCGCTTTAGTTGAAGGCGTTGAAAATGCGGACTCATGGGCAGTGGACGCCCACAAATGGCTCAATACCCCATACGATTGTGGCATGTGTATTGTGCGTCACAAACAAGCCCTAAAAGAAGTCATGACAACCTCAGCGGCCTATGTGGAGACACAAGACATGTGGCAGGCAAAGGATATGCTGCCGGAGTTTTCCCGCAGAGCCAGAGCGGTCGAAGTGTGGGCTGCCATTGCAGAACTTGGGTCACAGGGAATCGAAGAGCTGGTTGATCGCTGCTGCTTATATGCAGAAATGCTGGCGAAGGGGCTGGAATCACTCGGTTTTAATATCCTCAATGACGTTGTGATTAATCAGGTCGTCGCTTATTTACCAGATATCAATTTGCAGCGCGCGATGTTACAACAAGTTCAGCAATCAGGTGAATGCTGGTTTGGGCAAACAACATGGCAAGGACGAGAAGCCATCCGACTCAGTGTCAGCTCTTGGGCGACCACTGAAGACGATATTCAGCGCAGCTTGAAAGCAATTGCCAGAGCTATTGATGAGGTTAAACAACAGGTTAATTAAAACTTGATATTTCAATCTCACAAATAGCAGCCAAAACTGGCTATTAAAAATCTCAAACGCCCCGACGTTCACGTCAAGGGCGTTATTCCGACCATCAAACAACTGGTTTTATCTTTACTTCCCTTCCGGCATCAAACCAATAAAAGTGGTTTTCTTACGCGGTTCAGTCATCAACGCTTCCAGTTTTTCGACGCAACGCAGGTAATGAGGCGTTTTCTTATGCGCTGCAACCGCCGCTTCGTCAGCATAGGCTTCATAGATATAAAAGCGGGTTGGAATATTTTCGTCACGCAGCACATCAAACCGCAAATTGCCCGGTTCCTTAACCGAACCAAGGTGATTATCCCGAAATACCTCAATGAATTCATCAACCTTGTCAGCTTTGACATTAATCTCAACTAATGTGACGTGCATATTATTCCCCTTTGGCTTTTTCGTTCAGGAACAGCTCATAAGCCTGAGTAGGTTTTTCATTGTGATGCACAACTGCCTGTACCGCTTTCAGCATCGCAACAGGTGCTTCCGATTGGAAAATATTGCGCCCCATATCAACACCGGATGCGCCCTGATCGATCGCCTGATAGCACATATTCAACGCATCCAGCTCTGGCAGTTTCTTACCACCCGCGATCACAATCGGCACTGGGCAACCTGCGACAATCCGTTCAAAACCGGTATCGACATAATAGGTTTTGATAATATTCGCCCCCATTTCCGCCGCAATGCGGGTTGCCAGCGAGAAGTAACGTTGGTCACGAGCCATATCTTTACCGACACCTGTCACGGCCATCGTTGGCATACCATAACGCGTCCCTTGATCCACCAGCTTGATAATATTTTTGATGGATTGATGTTCATATTCTGAACCGATATAAACCTGCGCCGCTACCGCACAAACATTGAGCCGAAGCGCATCTTCCATCGCTACTGCGACAGCTTCATTGGACAGTTCAGCCAGAATAGAATTAGCGCCTGACGCACGCAGCACAACAGGTTTATTGGTGGCAGGAGGAACCTGACTGCGTAGGATGCCGCGCGTACACATCAGCACATCGGTATGTTCAAACAATGGGGCGATATTAATATCAATACGCTCCAATCCCGTCGTTGGTCCCTGAAAATAACCGTGGTCAAACGCCAGCATTACCGTTTTATTGGTGGTCGGATTAAAAATACGGGCCAAACGGGACTGCATGCCCCAATCCAGCGCACCACAGCCTTTCAGTTCAAACAGCGTGTTCTTTTGTGGTGTATCAATGCCAAAATCTTTACCGTCTTTGATATCATCTAAATCTGCCATTTCTCCCTCCAGAAAAGTATCAGAGTCAGGCTTTATGTCAGCCTTATCAATCAGAAATCGTCTTGGTTAGAAATCGTATTGGTTGATATTGTCTTTGGTAAAAATCACCCGCTCCGGCATAACTACTATGCCACTACCTTTTGCTTCATAACGGTATCCCTGCACACTATTAGGTAAGATTTCAACATTGCCAATATCAGGAATGTTCAATTTATCTCCCACATTCAGCTCGCCTTTTTTCAAAACCTCATTAGCAACATGAATAGCTACCTTACCCTGTTTGACCACATCCCACAGAGCGAATTGTTTAACCGTACCATTTTCAACATAAGGACGCATCACATTCGGAGTACTGAATCCCACAATTGCCACATCCTGACGTTTCAGGTTCTCCGCCGCTTGTGCCGCGGCTGGCAACGCATTAGCGTCAGGGGCAATAATCACATCCAAATCTCCCCAGGCTTTCAAAATACCTTCCGCAGTCTGTAAGGATTGCACGGTATCATTATAACCAAGCCGTGTAGTGACGATTTCCCAATTAGGATATTCCGTTGAGATCTTTATCTTGGCTTCTCTCACCCATTGGTTTTGATCTGCTACCGTCGGACTAGAATAAAAAAATGCCACTTTCGCTTTTTCTTTTTTCACTTGATGAGCAGCCATATCCACTAAAAGGCCACCCAACTGTTTTGGCGTTCCCTGCTCGATATAGATAGAGCGGCATTCTGGTGATGTATCTGAATCCCACGTCAACACTTTAACGCCCCGTTTCATGGCACGCTTCAAGGCAGGGCACAACCCATTCGTTGACACCGCCGACACCACAATTGCGTTATAGCCTTGGTTAACAAATCTATTGATAAGCTGAACTTGTTCCACCATGCTTGACTCTGTTGGCCCATCATAAGTGACTTCCACGCCCAGAGTTTTGCCAGCTTCCACAGCACCTTTGCCAGCGCTGGTAAAGAACCCAACACCAATCAATTTAGGGATAAACGCTATCTTTTCTGCCGCCTGCGCCCAAGAAACACACGCCAGACTTAATGCAGCAGCTAAAGCCAGCTGTTTCATTGTTGGTGCTTTCATGCCTATCTCCATCTATTCTTGTTCCAATATCATTTATGTTTCAGGATCGTCGTTTGCGTTTCAGAAATATATTGTTGTGAAACAGAATGCTGCCAGCATTGCTACCAACCAAGAATTTGATAACTATGCTTATGCTGCAAAACAGAACGACCTATCACCGTCGTAATCAACAAGGCACGAATAAATACCCAGCCGATGTGACCTACGGATGTCAGAAATTGACGGTGATGCCATCCGTAATTAAGACCTCGACATCAATGTTAAATAAATCTGTTTAAATACCATCAAACCAGAAAAATATTTACTATTCCCATGAGCAGCCAAAAGTGGAACACTGTCAACAGAGGCCCAAAAAACCTGTTCTCGATATTTATTGTGATATTTCTCTGTGACATCACATACCTCATGACATTTTGGGTTTGCGTTTCTGACACAGATACCAACATTGAACATTTTTTATTATAAAAACATTTATTCATAACTCTAATTCATAATTTACGATGATATCAATGATACGATCACATTTTGTGAAAAAATTATAATCATATTAAAATATGTTCAAAATTTTGTAGAAAGCTTCTAACACTTATGGGGCTTTCATGCTTATTCTTTCCCTGTGGATAAAAAAGTTGTTATGTCGATCAAATCAATCAAAAAACAATCAGCACTAGAGAAAAGCATATTGTCCGAAGAAATTGACTATTCAAGTCACAACTATCCTGGAAATTGCATGAGTGAAGAAGAACTAATGGCCCGTATTGCCTGGTTTTACTATCACGATGGTCTGACTCAAGGGGACATCGGTGAATTGCTTGGCTTAAGCCGTCTTAAAGTTTCCCGCTTACTGGAGAAAGGACGCCAGTCTGGCGTGATACGCGTTAAGATCAATTCACGCTATGAAGGATGTCTGGAATTAGAAAATGCTTTGCAAAAACGTTTTAATCTCAAACAAATTCGCGTATTACCCGCCCTTGATGGCACGAACCTCAATGCTCGCCTTGGTGTCGGGGCTGCTCACCTGTTGATGGCGATGATTGAACCTCACCAACTATTGGCGATTGGGTTTGGTGAAACCCCCATGTGTACTTTGCAACATCTGAGTGGTTTTATCTCATCCCAACAAATTCGGTTGGTGACGCTGTCCGGCGGTGTTGGCCCTTATATGACCGGCATTGGCCAGCTTGATGCAGGCTGTCCTGTCAGTATCATTCCTGCACCACTGCGGGCCTCCAACCATCAAGTCGCAGCAACATTCCGTGAAGAGCGTAGTGTACGGGATGTGATTTTGGCCGCCAGTGCAGCCGATATCGCTGTTGTCGGGATTGGTGCAATCAACCAAAAGCAGCAAGCAACCATTATGCGTTCCGGCTATATCAGTGATGGAGAACAGCTGATGCTTGACCGCAAAGGTGCCATCGGGGATATTCTTGGCTACTTCTTCAACGCAGAAGGTGAACTGGTCAGCGATATTAATATCCACCAAGAGTTGATAGGGATCTCACTGCCAGAAATGAAAATCATCCCGAACGTAATGGGTGTAGCAGGTGGCATCGAAAAATCAGATGCCATTGTTGCTGCTCTGAAAGGAGGCTACATCAGTTCACTGGTAACAGAAGAACAGACCGCGAGGGCTATACTGACTTGATTGCCTAATAATATCTATCCCTTCCCCGTGCCATATCGATTGAAAAGATAACGACAGACGAGGGTAGCATCATGAATCAACGCGCTTATGCTCAACCATCAGGGAAGTATCTGATGGCGCTTGATGCAGGAACTGGCAGTATCCGGGCAGTTATATTTGATCTTGAAGGGAATCAAATCGCCGTTGGACAGTCTGAGTGGATACACCAGCCTGTACCGAATGTTGCGGGTTCCATGGAGTTTGACCTGAAAACCAACTGGCAACTGGCCTGCCAATGTATCCGGCAGGCACTACAAAAGGCGGAACTGCCCGCCAATGCGATTCAGAGTGTTGCCGCCTGTTCAATGCGGGAAGGCATCGTCCTTTATAATCGCGATGGCGATCCCATCTGGGCATGTGCCAATGTGGATGCACGTTCCAGCCATGAAGTCAGCGAGTTGAAAGAGCTTTACGACAATACGTTTGAGTATGATGTCTATCGTTACTCCGGCCAGACACTGGCATTGGGCGCAATGCCTCGTCTGCTTTGGCTGGCACATCACCGTGCGGATATTTATCGGCAAGCCAGTACGCTGACGATGATCAGCGATTGGCTGGCTTATATGTTGAGTGGCGAACTGGCGGTTGATCCTTCCAACGCTGGTACAACGGGTATGCTGGATTTAGTCACCCGCAATTGGCGCCCAAGCTTGCTGGACATGGCCGGACTGCGTTCCGACATCCTTTCTCCCGTCAAAGAAACGGGAACCTTACTCGGTTATATCACCGAAAAAGCGGCGGCTGAATGCGGCCTGAACACTGGCACACCCGTGATTATGGGCGGTGGTGATGTCCAACTCGGCTGCCTCGGTATTGGTGTCGTCAAACCAGCCCAAACCGCAGTGCTCGGAGGAACATTCTGGCAACAGGTCGTCAACCTGCCAGAACCGATCACCGATCCCAACATGAACATCCGCATCAACCCACATGTTATTCCCGGCATGGCACAAGCAGAATCCATCAGCTTTTTCACTGGCCTTACCATGCGCTGGTTCCGCGATGCCTTCTGCGCAGAAGAAAAACTGCTGGCGGAACGGCTGGGCGTTGATGCTTACAGCCTGCTGGAAGATATGGCGGCCAGAGTTCCTGCTGGTGCACATGGCGTCATGCCAATCTTCTCCGATGTTATGCGGTTTAAATCGTGGTATCACGCCGCTCCATCCTTCCTCAATCTCTCCATTGATCCGGAAAAGTGCAACAAAGCGACATTATTCCGGGCGCTGGAAGAGAATGCCGCTATCGTCTCAGCATGTAACCTCGACATGGTTTCCGCCTTCTCCGGCGTCCAAGCGGATTCACTGGTTTTCGCGGGCGGTGGCTCAAAAGGCAAACTCTGGTGCCAGATTCTCTCTGACGTTACCGGGCTGCCTGTACGAGTACCGGTGGTTAAAGAAGCGACGGCACTGGGCTGTGCAATTGCAGCCGGTGTTGGCGTTGGCTTATATGATTCACTGCCTGCAACCGGAGAAAGATTGGTGCGCTGGGAACGGGAATATCAGCCGAACTTAGATCATCGTGAAATTTACCAGAAAGCAAAGAAAGATTGGCAGGCTGTGTACGCTGATCAACTGCATTTGGTGGATGATGGTTTAACAACTTCGCTGTGGAAAGCGCCGGGGTTGTGATTTCCAGTTGTAAATGAAATTTGTAAGCGAAAATTGAGCAAGTGTAGCGGCTTGCTCAGTCATACTAAAGCCATTACTCTTACAAAAACAGCCGGATAGGAGTACGCCATGTTTACCACTTTAGAATTAACAAATTTTAGTGCCTTTAAGCAGACTGAATTTGAATTTGTTTCTGGAATAAACGTTTTTATCGGTGAAAACGGAACCGGTAAAACCCATTTAATGAAACTGTTATATTGTGTGCAGCAAAAAGAACACAATGCCGATGAGTTAAAACAGAAACTCGCAAATGTCTTTCGTCCAAGTGGCGGTAACGTTTCCAGACTAGTGGCACGCAAAAAAGGGTCAACCAGTGCATTGGTCAATATCACTTCACGTCGTGGTCTGTTTGAAAAAACGTTTACCCTTAAGTTCGACAATACACGTCATCATCTCTTCGAAGTAGAAGGTCAACTTAATTTATCTAAAGAACCTGTTTTCATTCCCGTAAAAGAAGTATTGTCCTTTGCTCCTGGATTTATTTCGTTATACGACAAATATGAACTGGCATTCGAAGAAATCTATTACGACATCGTAAAACAGGCTTACCTACCTGCTCGCAAGGGAATGCCACTTAAAGATGAACAACCCTTACTAGAACTAATTCGTAAAACAGTAGGAGGTCGTGTCAGTCTGCATGGAGAAGAATTCCAATTAACTTCAGGTAACTCTAAATTAGAAATTTCTCTTGTTGCCGAAGGTCACCGTAAATTAGCCTTAATTTGGCAACTCATTCACAATGGCTCTCTGTTCAGCAATAACACCCTGTTCTGGGATGAACCAGAAGCTAACCTCAATCCCTCTTTAATGCAAAATGTCGCCAGAATACTTGTGATGCTTGCAGAGCGAGGCGTACAAATATTCGTTGCGACGCATAACTACGCTTTTTTGAAAGAACTGGAATTTGCTAAACAACAAAACGAGTCCATACGCTATTTTGCACTAGAAAAAACCAAACATGATGGAGTAATAGGCCATATGTTTGAACATTATAAGTATGTGACACCCAATAAGATTGCCGATGAATATTTGCGCTTGTATGACCTTGAAATTCAACATTCATTAGGAAACGCGAAATGACGATACAAATGCACTCTGAGTGGATTGAAGGCGATCTGTATTTCGATTTTTCTAAGGCGCAATCAGTAAAGAAATTAGATGCAAAAGGCTCAGATGGCCATGGTCTAAGTCATTGGCTAAAATCTGTCGATTTTATAGTCGAATGGTCAAATCAACTTTGGCTGATAGAAGTAAAAGATCCTGAACATGGGATGATTCCCGAACATCTTAAGGCAAGGGAACAAGAAAAATTTCGACTCAAGCTACAGAGTGACAAACTTGTAAATGACGAACTGTTTCCTAAACTCCGTGATAGTTTGATTTATCTCAGTCTGGAACAAGGTGTAGTCGACAAGCCTATGCGATATATCACTCTTGTCGGGCTATCATCATTGCAACCCGCCGAACTGGCTGGTTTACAACACAAACTTTGGCATACTAATTGGGTAAAAGGCCCAGAAAGAGGGTGGAGAAAATCTTTTGAAGTATATTGCATGACTGTACAGCAATGGAACCGAACTTTACCTCAGTGCCCAATAATCAGAAAAAGCGAAGAAATATCTCATCGCCAATAGAAAAAATGCTACGTCCTTGTATATCATCGCTTTCCATTTAAAAAACAATCAATCAACAACGGCATTCATAACAACTTCGGGTACCGTTGGACGTCCATTTACCAAACAGGTCGCCACAAACGTTGCATCAGCGTATACAACACCATCCACCAAGATTTGTTGTTCAAAATTATTCCTTACTAGCAACTGGAGAAAGACTGGCTAGCTGGGAGCAGGAATATCAACTAAACTTAAACCACCGTGAAATTTACCAGAAAGCAAAGAAAGATTGGCAGGCTGTGTACGCTGATCAACTGCATTTGGTGGATGATGGTTTAACAACTTCGCTGTGGAAAGCGCCGGGATTGTGATTCAACATTTACAGGATATGATATATGAGCAAGCGTAGTGGCTTGCTCATATATAAGAAGTTTAAAATACATTAATGTTTTTCTCCTTTAATTGCATATTCTACAATTGCTGAGGAATGGTTTTCTGTGAAAGCGAGATTAGAGTAACAATCAAATGAAGCAGTAGGGTTTCTCTCTACAGTATAAGTGTATTTTTTATTATTCCAGATACCTATTGGTGCATCTTCACTATATGCAAGGTATGGTACGGTCTGACAATCATATCCTCCCCCAAAATTTTCCAGAAAGTGAGAAGGTGCCAACGGATTTATCCCTTTCACATTAGAGAAAGTCATTGTCCCAAGAACAGTCACTTCTTTTGTTACAAGGTTTTGAATGGAGAATTCAAAACTTTCCTCTGCTGCTGCCAAGTTGTTTTGATTAACATTTTTTACAACGATTTTGTATGTTGTTCCATCTGGCATATCGGTTTGAGCAAATTTGCTATTATCATTTATTACACATTGTACTAACCAACCTGTTTGAGATTCAGGACCATCATGTTCGATGGTACATTTTGATTCAGGACCAGCAAAATATGATATCACTCTATCTGGCCGGTTAGACCAGACACTTATTATCGCAAATGTTCGGCGATTATTTTCGTTACTAACGAGTTGAGGGCCAATATACCCAAAAAGTTGTTGCTCTGATGTATCTGATGAATTTATTGCAAAGTTATGTGCGTAATACATATTGGATAAAGGTCCAGGATTTTTAATCATCCTGACAAAAAAATCCAATTCATCAAACTGAGAAGGTATATTTGCAGGTGCCTTAAATACAAGATATCCTCCCAATGCTGTAGCTTTAT
Organism: Xenorhabdus entomophaga; assembly: GCF_037996725.1. Classification (NCBI taxonomy): domain Bacteria; kingdom Pseudomonadati; phylum Pseudomonadota; class Gammaproteobacteria; order Enterobacterales; family Morganellaceae; genus Xenorhabdus; species Xenorhabdus entomophaga. The sequence continues at coordinate 19,603 of NZ_JBBMXH010000040.1, read as the reverse complement.
TTATATTCAACATTGAAAAAGAGGAAACCAACAAAATACAAAATAAATTAAATAATTTAATTAGTAATGAACGTTTCATTATTAACTCCCTTTTTAATTGGAATAATATAAACTTGATCTGACATACCCGTCTTTCAAGTTGCAGCTTTGTTGGCGTGGCGGCACCTTGAAATACATTGATTAAAAATATGACCAGTCTCTTTTATAGTAGCTAATGTTTCATGAATATTTAATAAATAATTTTCCTATTTTAAAGCAATCTCGAATATTAAATTACATAATCTACTATTTCTCATAAAAAAAAGGCCAGAACAATTCTGACCTTTTTCAGTAATAATTGGAGATTATTCTTACATCACCCCATTATCGCATGGTAACAAACTCTTCCGCCGCGGTCGGATGGATAGCAACCGTATTATCAAAATCCTTTTTCGTTGCTCCCATTTTCAGCGCGACTGCAAAGCCTTGCAGGATCTCATCCATACCAAAACCGATACCATGGATACCCACAATCCGCTCATCTTTACCCATACACACTAACTTCATGCGGCATGGCTGGCGGTGTTGCGTCACAGCCGTATACATTGCGGTAAAGGACGATGTATAAACTTTAACCTGATCGTCACCATATTGTGCCTTTGCCTGCGGCTCCGTCAAACCCACAACACCGATTGGCGGGTGACTGAATACCACCGTCGGCACATTGGTGTAATCCAAATGCTCTTCCAGTTTGTTATTAAACAGACGTTCAGATAAACGACGTCCTGCCGCGATGGCGACCGGGGTCAATTCTATCGCGCCAGTGTTATCGCCAACGGCATAAATGCCATTAACATTGGTATTCTGATATTTATCGACCTGGATATAACCTTTCTCATTCAGCTCGACACCCGTTGCAGCCAGATTCAGGTTATCCGTCATCGGTTCACGCCCAATCGCCCAAATCAACGTATCAACCGTCTGCTCTCTGCCATCCTCTAACTGAACGGTCAGGCTGCCATCACTGTTTTTAATCACGGATTTTAATATTGCATCCGTATGCAGTGTCGGCCCCTCATTTTTGATGACTTCCAGCAAGGTATCCACAATCATAGGGTCGAAAGAGCGCAGCGGTGCATGCTTACGAACAAACAGGTGAGTTTCACTACCCAGCGCATTCAAAACACCCGCGATTTCAACGGCGATATAGCCAGCACCCACCACAGCAACGCGTTTCGGCATCTCATCCAGCTCGAAGAAGCCATCTGAATCAATACCGTATTCCGCACCGGGAATATTCGGACGCATCGGACGACCACCTGTTGCAATCAGGATATGGTCAGCCGTAATTTTTTCACCATTAACTTCAACAGAGTGCGCGTCGACGAAATGGGCAAAACCTTGAATGACATCTACCTTATTATTGCCCAATACACGCTCATATGACTGGTGAATGCGATCAATATAAGCAGTGCGGCTGGCAATCAGTTTTTTCCAATCAAAATGATTAACGGTAGTATCAAAACCATAGTCGGGACCATATTGATGAATAGATTCAGCAATTTGCGCAGCATGCCACATCACTTTCTTCGGCACACAACCCACATTAACACATGTTCCACCTAATGCTTTTGCTTCAATCAGGGCACATTTCTGCCCATACATGGCTGCACGGTTAATGGAAGCAATACCGCCACTGCCGCCACCAATTGCAATATAATCATAATGTTTACTCATCTTAGGTCACTTCCGTCTAATCAAATAAGTTACTGCTAAGTTCAGCCTGACGCCTATTATTACAAAAAATTATCACTGTCTGTGGACGATTCTAGCTTTCACTGTCATAGGCCACGGCTATTGAGTCATAACGCCACGTTGAACTTTCCCTTATTCAGGTACGATCCACTCCACTAAGGTGTGTCCTATACCTTCAGGAACCAGTACCTGATGCAGCCACGGCAATATTGCCTTCATCTGCTGTTCTAATTTCCACGGTGGGTTAATAACAATCATGCCTGAGGCCGTCATACCACGTTGATCACTGTCAGGGCGCACACCAAGTTCGATTTTTAAAATCTTGCGGATACCTGTCGCTTCCAGATCTTTCACTAAACGTTTAATCTGCTGGCGCAGTACAACAGGATACCATAGCGCATAAGTCCCTGTAGCAAAGCGCTTATACCCTTCCTGAATACCATAAACGACATTTTTATAATCCGATTTCAGTTCATAAGGCGGGTCAATCAGCACAAAGCCACGACGGCTTTTTGGTGGCAATTTTGATTTCAGCTGTTGAAAACCATCTTCCTTCAGGGCACGGGTACGACTGTCACGGGAAAACTCTGTGCGTAACAAAGGAAAATCACTGGGATGCAGTTCACTCAGATTAAGCTCATCATATTCACGCAATAAATGACGGGCAATCAACGGAGAACCAGGATAATAGCGTAAAGAACCATTTGGGTTCAGTGCCTTCACTGCTTTAATGTAAGCCGACAATTCCTCAGGAATATCATCACGCTGCCAAATACGGGCAATACCTTCCAGATATTCCCCTGTGCGCTCGGCATGTTCTCCACTCAATTGATAACGGCCTGCGCCTGAGTGCGTATCCAGATACAGGAAAGGTTTTTCTTTTGTTTTAAGTGACTCAATGATAAGGCTTTGCACTATGTGCTTAAGTACATCAGCATGGTTGCCGGCATGGAAGCTGTGACGATAACTTAACATTAATTTATTTCCAGTTGATTTTTAATAAGTTTTAGTTGAACACAAGGCGAATAAATCACTTTATTACCCCACGAATTACCCCACAAGTCATTGCACGAGCACTAAAACACAATAAAGCATAGTAACAAAGTAAGTACTGTCATCGCATCTTAAAAAGAGTAAATGTAGGCTAAAGAGGGTGAAGTGTGGGGAAACGGATTACCCCACGGGGATGAAATGAGGTCAGAGTGCTAATCAATGGGTTTAATACGTGACCAAATTCTGTTTTTGAATCAATTTAATGGTTATACTTGAATGAGCACTATTATTCATTCTATTATGCTGAATTAAAAATAAATTTCGATTTAATCTGATAAATTTGGGATAACTATGCGATTTACTCATGACAAAAAAATCAGGAAATCAATAATTAAATTTTTTACGTTTGCAGAGCAAATTACCCTACTCAAAAGCTTTGCATTAGTAAGAAATGAAACTTCTGATGATTTTACCGCTTGGATAAAATGGCTGGCTTATGAAAATATGGAATCAGTAAAAAGATCCACTCTATTTTTTATTATAATCGCCATTGCATTATATATAATGTCCGCCAAAGCTAATTGGTTCAATTATCTTTTCTTTATCTATTTAGCTATCTCATTTTTGAGAATATTAGATAAAGCCCAAAGCATCGGTTATAGCTATACCATCGGGATAAAACTGTTTTTTTTCGCGCTCACCAACAAAATATTTTTTGAACCTCATTCAGAAAATAACTCCAGCAAACCGATACAGAAAAAAAGAACAAAAATCTACATCGATAAAAACCCTAAACTCAGACAATTGATTATAAAAACATTCACACTTAAAGAACAACTCACTTTAATTAGGAGTTTCTCTTTTGAAAGAGAAACAACTGACGGTAATTTTCTTGTTTGGATAATGAAAACATCCGATGATTCTTTTTCATCATTAAGAGCAATGTTAACCTGTATACTTATTGTTTTTATAGCAACCATAATACAAAATCCTGATGCATTATATTATATTGTTATTATTTTCTTGATATTTATGTTACCTCTTAGCATCTTAACTTTTATATTTTCAAACTATCGCCTCGCGGGTTGCAAGCTCATCACCTGCATCAAATTATCTTATTTTAAAATCAAGATAAAAACACTTTAAATTATAGGCCATTTTTACAATGGCCTATTTCAAAACTTCAATTATTATTCCTTAAATATTATCTCGCATCTATTTAAAAACCAATAATAATCTACACTTAAAATATAAAAAACACAAAATACCGGATCATTTTCCCTCATCTTTATTTATAATTAAATTAAATTTACGCATGGTATTTGCTCCTTGAAAAATAAACATAGGCTTATTCATTGTCTCCCACTTCCTCTTATAGTCCTGTTTTATTGCTCTAAATAATCTGTTAGACGAATTACCATCAATCCAACTATTAAGAAGTCTTTTAGAAGCATTTACTCTTCTATATGCTCCGAAAGTTAAATATGAACTTACCCCAAAGTCTACAATATCATATGAGAACTCTCCCACGCCTTCATTAGCGCCCAAATTTACAAATGCATATTCAGTAAGATCTTTTAAAGGATTTCCAAGGTTATACTTCCCATTACTATATTCATATACAATAGGAGAAATTGCTTCAACTGTATTACTTGCTCCTGTAGCCATAGCAAGCATGCCTATTCTTCTCACATTTAAATATGTACCTGCTGGACCTAAAGCGTTTCCAACGTTAAACACATAATATCCACCCACTATTTGAACCACACCCCCTAAAATTTTTCCTGTTGTTTTAGCATATTTTATTACTCCTGTGTCTTCAAAAATTTCAGTTAATTTATATTTACCATAATCAAGTCGCCTAGCTTGTTGATATGCTTCTTCTTCACTTTCGTATTCATACATCAGTTCTCTGGCTAATTCTCTCTTCTTTTCTATATTTCCTTCACTATTATTATAATCTCTTCTTATATCTTCAATTACATCGTTTATTTCTTTACGATATCTAGCCTTAACCCCAGAATCTTCTAGTATATATCGAGCGGCAAGATCAGTCGTTCTTCTTAGTTTAGCTTCATAAGTATTAAAATCATCTAATGTATATACAATATATTTAGGCATTATAACCTCAGTATACTCGATCTTCCCAAATGCTGTACGAACTAGTTCCTGCCATAACATGTTCCCAAGTTATCGACTCATATTTTATAGATACACTTTCCTGAGGCTGAACATCATTATGAGTAACCGAATTTGGGTAAAAACAACTTAATTGAACTAATGTAGCTCCTGTCAACTTTACTTTATAATAAAGTTCCAACCCGCCTTGCATTGATGTCCTATAGAAATGGAAAATACAAGTCAACTTTTCATTGTTAGTTAAAGCTTGAGATAATAAAGGAGATGACTTATCAATCGGTTTTCTTATGTCAATAGGCTGATAGTTGACATTTTGATCTCTTGACATATCAGATGAGAATTCATAAACTAAAATCTCATTTTCATGTCCTTTTTGGTATTTGTTACAAATAGAATCTATAGTAGAACATCCTTGTGATATCAACCCTTGGTTATCACCTTTAATTTCTAAGTAAATAATATTTGCCATTTCTAACACCCTCTCTATTGATTAATAAAATACATCCATTTCTTATTAAAAGAAATTACCTGATAAATCTTCACATAAAAATTTAGCAATAAGAAGCAAAGATACTACAATAAAATTTAATATATCATTGAATCAATAAATCTAAAAGAAGGAAAAAGACAAAAAAAGCACCTCTTTAAAACATATGATAAAGATCACATCAATTATAAAATATTGGCTACGTATTCAATCGATTGACTAACACCAAATATAATATTCATTTAAATTAAAGTGCCGATAAATTTATTATACATTTCGGATAATTTAGAATTATCCAGTGTATTGTGGTTGAGAGACTATTTTGAGTCTCATTCCCAATGAGTGAACAAGGATACACTTAAGGCGGGGTTACCTAGATGCCATAATACATGCCACCGCTTTTCTTCCCAACGGATGCAGAACACAAAAATAAAAAAATGAATATAAAAACACATAGCCATGAGTATCAAATTAATAACTACAAATATCATTTTATCTCATGGCTTATTTCACTGATATCAAACTATTTAGTGGAAACTGAACGTACTGTCCGTTCAATAAGCTGACCGTCTCTATCAAAATACCGACTAGGCCAAATTTCAGATGGATGTATTTCGAGATAATTAGCAATAATCCACTCACCTTTAGGCCACGGTCGACTGAGTGTATTTGCCAGTGTAGATGAACTGAGGCCAGATTCACGAGAAACAGCCGCTAAGGTTGTACCGCGCTTACGTAATGCAGCAATAATGTCAGCTTGATGCCAGTCATTTTTGACGTTATTCATTCCTGCTACCCCTTCCATTAATTAATATTGATGGTGGCGATTCAGACAGGGTTATCACAACCGGAAACACTTAACCGGCGAGGCCTAAGCCTCCCCTGCCTGAACCACCATAGAGTAGGTGTGTGCAGGCACACTGGCAGAAACTTCCTACCAGTGAAGTGTTTTCAAGGGTGATAATCCTTGACCACTGGATTTTGCCAGTGGCGGGGCTACTTTAACTGATTGGTTTATCTGCTTCAATAAGCGAATCAGTATAAGCACTTAACTTTTTTCGTTATATCCCGTTAAATGCGTTAAGGCGTTGCTGCTGTTCCTCACTCAAAGTAAACGCAAAATCTTCATGCTCGGCTTGCCATGTGCCAAAACTCATCAAAAACGCAATTGCCGGGTCTATTTTGTTCGCTGACTTCTTTTTGTTGGGCTTGATATTGGCGGTGGCGTCCGTTTCCATCACAACATTAGAGAGCGCCCAAGCAAGCACCGGATCGCCGTTGTGACGAATGACCTTGCGATTAACGAAGACCTCAGCCGATTTTGCTACCGGGCTAAAGCGCATATAGGTTTGGGGGAACGGCTCAACATCCAGCCCCGCGCCCTGTAATTGGGTGCGTAGATGTGTGGCGTTCCATGTGTCGAAGCCCACCAGTTTGATATCAAAGTGCTGGCTGTCGTTGAGGATATCATCACGGATACGATCATAATCAATGCAATCGCCTGTAGTGGTACGTAACCAGCCCATTTGTGCCCACTGACGATAGATTGCCCGATTCTTATTTGCCGGGTTCTGTAGCTGGGCTTCGGGTAAGTAATGACGGGTCAGTAATAACAGTTCGTTATCCACGGGGAACGTGTAACAAATGCTGGTGATATCGCCTGTTGAGGACAAATCTAACCCAGCGTAACACTCCAGTCCCTTAAGATCGTTTTCATTGTATTCTGTCTGGCAGGCTTTCCATGCCCCTTCACCCATCCACGGCGTTTCGCCCTGGCACCAGATATTAAAGCGTTTGGTTAACATCTCTGTCCATTGTGAGGGAATGCCGCGCGCTTTCTGGATAGTGTCATGCAGTGAGGTGCTGTCTACGGACACATTCAGATTCGGATTGGCCTTAACCCAAAGTGATTCATCATCAATTTCGTTCTCGTCGTCCAGTTCGTAAATCAGGGCAAACAGAGATTCATTTTGCTCTTCGCCTGCCAGTATCTGACAGCAATAATCATAGTGCTGCTTACAGGCCGAAATTACGCTACTACCCGCTGTAGTAATGGCAAACAGAATACCTTCGGGACGGGCGCCCATGCCTAATTCAAGGGCAGAATAAACGGCATTATCCGGGTGCAAATGATACTCATCGACAATAGCGAGGCTGGGGTTTGTGCCTTCAATCGTTGAGGCTTTGGCTGCCAGCGGCTTTAGCAGGCTGTTGCTCTTGGCATAGGTGACTTTGTGCTGTTGGATAGTGACCCGTTTCTTGAATGGTTTGGAAAGCAGGCACATTTGCCGGGCATCATCAAAGACAATACGCGCCTGATCCCGACTCACGGCGGCGGTGTAGATATCCTGCTGTCCCTGTTCCATGACCAAGAACCAGTTCGCCAGCATCGCGGCAACCGTAGATTTGGCATTTTTTCGTGGCACCTGAATGTAAGCACTACGGTATTTTCTGCGTTCGGTTGCTTTGACCTTGAAGCCGAACAGATTGGCAAAGGCGAATTTCTGCCACGGCTCAAGCATGATGGGCTTACCGCGCAAGTGACCTTTGACGTGGGGACAGAGGCGGGAAAATCCTATAAAACGCTCCACAACCTCGGTATCGAACACATAAAGCGGGTTATTCAGGTCATTATAATAGCGTTTCACGGCCTGTTTCAGACGCTTACAGGCCGGAATAGTGCCATTTTCGACATCAAAAGCGTACTGCTCCCATGCGTTCATCGGTAATCTCATCAGGCAATCAGTGCGTCTAAATCATCAGGCTCGTCGCTTTCGACTGGATTTCGGCGGCGGGATACCGGATCAAAGCCCAGCAGTGAGGACATTTTTATCATGATTTTTTCGGCATCCGCTTTGGCTTTCAGTGACGGGTTACTGGTGGCTGCACCGCGTGAACCTTCTACGGCGAACCCGCGTAACTCAATGTCTGCCACGGCCTTACGGTAGATGGCATAGTTGACGCAATACAGTTCTAAGTTGTTCCAGTCAGCCGGGCTGAGGTCGTCACGCTCGTTAAGGATTTTAACTTTCGATTTCCATTGTTGCGCGGCGATATTGTTTAAATACTCAGGGGGTTTCGGTGCTCTTGCCATAACTTTATGTTTCCTATTAATATTACTGCTATTAAAAAAAGTGCCGTGCATAAAAATTTGAGGACGCGGCGGTTCTTTTTAGGGGAGTATTTGTCATTTTTGATACCCCCACCTCGTTATTTCATTGCGTTATTATCATTCAATCAACCAATCACGACGCTTTGCTGCCTCTGCTTCCCGTTCCCGATACTCACCATTCTTACGCCGCTGTTTGGTTGCCGGGTCTGTCTGCACGGTCTTACGGTTATGGCAGCCATGACACAGGGCTTGATGATTGAAGTCAGGCCAAAACAGTACATCACTGTCACCGTCTATCGGGATAATGTGGTCAACGATAGTTGCAGGTGTATAGCTGTTCTGCGTGAGGCAGTGGACACATAAGGGGTTAGCCTTGAGGTACATCAGTCTGTACCTGCCCCATCGGTTACTGTAGCCTCGCTCAGTACGTGTGCCTCGCTGCTTGTCCTGTTGCCGTCTGGCTTCTCGTTGATGCTCCACACAGCGACCCGACTTTACCCGTTGCTTACATCCCGGATAGCTACAACGCTTTAATGGTTGCCACGGCATCAGTAGACTCCCACATCACGATAGACAGACCACAGTGATTTGATGGTGAAAGGCACTTCTTTAAGCTCAATGTCTGTCGCCATTGCCCGGTTCTCATACAGCAAGCCGATATACAGTAAGCAGCCTACTTTAATTGCAGGGCTGAATATCAAGCCCTCTTCAAATCGCTTACCGATATGTTGCTGGCAGACTTCCAATGCAGCTTCGGCATAGCCCTTGAGCAGTTGATCTTCAAGTGTATTGCTTTCATCTATCCGGCAATGTTGTTTGATTTCATTCAGGGGAATAACCATCTTATCCATTCAATAAGCCTCCCTTACAAAGCAACTCTAAGCGGGTGTGTTGGGGATCAGGGATAACTGCCACAATGTTAAACAATTGACCGTTGGTACTGTCACCCTGATAGAAGATGCGATTTGCAGTGGTGATATCAGCACGGTAGCGCAGCCAGATACGTACGGTGGCTTCGGTGAACACTGCACCGGAGGCCATCAATTCACGCCCGCTAATGTATTTGACCTCTGCCCAGACCGTGGCGATATCCTGCCACACCTGCATACGCTGACCCGACGGTAATTTGATCTGGGTAAAATTCTGTAACGTAACGCGATGCCTCAATGCGCCTGCTCTCATTCTTTGCCCTCCGGTTGTTTCTTCACCTCGACCGTTTGCTTCCATGCCTGACTGAATTCATCACCCCCTTCACGGGGTGATAATCCCTCGCGTTCGCGGGCTTCATTCGGGCACATCACCCCTGACTTAATCGCGGTTTCATAACTCTGGAAGCGTTCTTTCGGATTGGCACGCAGCAAATCGGCGGTATCAAATTCAACTTGGTAGCGAATGCCCTTTTTCGGTGACGCCATCAGCAAGGCGGATTTAATTTGTTGTTCAAAGTTGGCAAGCCACGGGCGCATGGTGATCGTCAGAAAAGCGCGTGATGCTTCACTAAAGTTGCTGTAGGTGCTGTTCGAATACTCTTGCAGAAAGATCGGGCTGACATTGAACATCCGGGCGATATCGTCAATGGTGAAACGGCGGGAAGCCAGCCACTCCGCATCTTGATTACTCATGCCTAATTGCTGGTATTCCATCCCGCCTTCAAGGATCGGTGTTTTACCTGCATTGCGAGCACCTTTGTAACGTTCGAGGGCTTCCAGTGCCTTAGCGCCTTTCGTACCATCTAACCAATCAGCGGATTTAATCACGCCCGCCGCCATCATGCCCTCTTTCATAATGCTTGCACCGTGGCGTTGTTGTGCCAGTCCCAAGCCCAATGTTTCACGGCAAATGGTGACAGGCGAACGCCCCAGAAAGCCGTCTTCGGTGGCATAACGCAAATGCAGCACTTCTTCCTGTAGGTAGGTTTTGACCTTGCCGCTATAAGGTTCAGTGAGGGTATAAGCGAACCGGTGATCGGATAATCGTTGAGGGACAACCGCTGACGGCGGGTAAGGGTGTAACGATTGTGGTTGTCCGTCTTTGCCCCAGACAATCACGGCATAAGCGTTGCCGTTCAGCAGGCAATGACGCATCAGCGTTCGCTTCAACTGAAAGGGTGTCTGGCAGTCGTTCGGGCACTCATTGAGCAAATAATCCACCGGGTGATCGCTTAACCACTCGCGGGACTCTTTCCCGTGCTGGTGCTGAACCCGATAGAGATAACAGGGCATGGTTGCCACCGCTTCACTAATCACCGTGACGGCATTCATCACAGCGGGTAAACCTTCGGCTGTCGAGGGTGAAACATGCTCGCCCGATTTGGTGTTAGATACGCCTGCCAGAGAAAGAAACTCGTCAATGGTCATACTTCGGGTTTCAGGGGCTTTTCGTTTAAAAGGCCACATAATCACACCTCAGACAGTTGCAGCCAGTAGTGGCGCAAATTGCAGGGCTTAACTGCATTCAGCGAACGTTTGGCGATCTCCACGCCACTCTCAGGGTAGGCGGGCAGACTGGTGATCGTGATTTCCCTCAACTCGGCTTCTAATACCGTCCTGATATAAGGCTCCTGACCCACATCCCACTGATCCTTCAATGCCTTGAACCCGAAGCTCATTCCAGCAATATCACCCCGTTCAACCAGTGTCAGCACATCGCGGCCTAATTGCGTATCGGGTGGTGTTAACTCAAAGCGTAATCCGGTGGTATCTTCACTCAATTGCAATGTGCCGGAGGTGGTGCGGCCTAACAGGTTCATGTGATCATGTTCATAAAGTGCCCTGACATCGACGCCAGAAGTTAAGCTGGCACTAAACGCATTCGGGGCGAACTGTTCGACAAATTCATCCCACAAGATTTGTGATCGGCTGTTCCACTTAATCACGTAACCGGTTAGTTTTTTATCACTGGCAGATAATGAGGCGGTACGGATTTCAAAATCATTCTTCATTAGATAGACTCCAAGACGGAAAAGGGGCGCTGTGCCCCTCCTGCTTATTTACTGGTTGCTTTGATTTCCAGCACTTTGATTGCGTTGGAGTCCACCAGACCGCCGCCCAGATATTTATCGGCGTACACCTTATAGAATCCCGGCTCGGTGATATTGTCCGGGCGGGTACGGGTGCCGGTTTGATGGTCGACAATGAAGTAACCACGTTTGAAGTCACCCAGACCGATGATGTTATCCGGCATAAATTCGAGATAATGGACAGGCAAGCCCAGCAACATATCAGGATCACCGGCTTGCAGACGCTCACGCCAGATATAATCCCCGTTGCCGTTTTTCAGCTTCTGCACATGGGCGGCGGTTGTTGAGTTCATCACCCATACTGAGTTCTTGCGGTATTTGTTCTTGAGCAGGAATTTAAGGTCAATCAGGCTATCAGCCTCAAGTTTGGTCGTTTCCAGCTTTTGCAACATACCGAATGCACGTACCTTGTCGGCTTGGGTATCGCGGGGATAAGACAGAAAGCCTTTGGCTTTTTTGCTGCCGTCACCACTGACAAGATCCGTTTCTTCGGTATCCACAAAGGTGTCGGCAATCTCGGCGGTCAGCCAGCCCAAGATATCCACATCGCTAAAATCGATAATCTCTTGGGTAGTCTTGGGATAAGCGTAGATCGGGAACAGCTTGATGCTGACTTCTTCCATCTTCGGCGTGCCCGTCTCGCCACGTGCCTTGCCTTCTTCCCCGTGGGCTACCGCTGCACCACCGACTGAAACAAGCTGTTTATACTCGTTACTGCGAGTGGTTTTAATCGTACAGATTTGGCGCATGACCGACTCATCAGCCAGTTGCTGCATGATCTGCGTGTTCAGTTCCGGGATAACGGTATAGCCACCGTCTGAGGGCACACCTGTAGACAAGGAGCGTGTTTCTCCGGTCAGAATGTAATTGCGCAGCTCGTCATTGCTGAGTTTTTCACTGGTCGGCTGAGTCTTCGCCTGATTGCGTTCTTCATCAGACAATGCCTCATAACGGGCAATTTCAGAATTGAGTGCATCAGATTGAGTGCGCAGCTCGTCAAATTGTTTGGCTTCATCGGCATTGAGTGAGCGTTTTTCGTTTTCTGCTTTGGTGAGCAACGAGCGCATTTGATAGGTTAAATCGGATTTTTGTTGACGTAATTCGAGTAGTTTTTTCATGATGTTTTGTGTAAAAAAATTAATCTGTTTTTATATATAGGTTTAAAAAAACTGCGTAAAGTAATAATAGTTTTAATACATCATAAAATAATAATAAAATTATGTTGTTGCGATGATTGTGTATACAACATATCGAAAATAGTATTTATTTTTAAACAAAGAATTAATCCGAGAAGTGTTTAGATCTGATTTTCTGCGACTACAAGTTGCATAAAATCTAAGTTTCTAGACGATGTAAATTGCCGCTCCGTTAATAGAATCTAGCCTCTGCCCGGAGGGACGTATTAAAACCACTAAAAGTAAGTCGCTGCCATTTCCATGACTTTAAAATCTAAAAATCAGTAAAGTAGAGCTACTACTTGTTGCTGAACACCTCAATAGCTGGTTTTCAATGATGAATAAATATTCTTTTCAGCATTAAAATCTAAATCTATAATTTTATTTTCAGTGTAATATCAAACACTATGACTTAATTAAATTAATATAATTTAAATTTATATAATTATATTACATTTATTATTTTTTTAAAATCATTTTTTATTGATTTTTTTATTTTTTTGTGATTTAAATTATATTGATGCCACATTTGTATCTGAATATTATTGCAACATTAAGGTGGTTTTTATTCAAATGTAACCTATAAAGCAATACGATTGATACTTTTCAAGTAAATAATGCAGGTTTTATTTAAAGTGAAGTTAATATTAGGTAATTCTATTAGAAAAAGATTCTTTAAATAAAAATCCTAACATTAATTAATGTTTATTCAGAGGTGAAATATGTTGATTTCTGATGAAAATGTAAAATTGAATGAGTTCTTTATTGAAAACAATACGCAAAATAAATTTTATCATGTATTAGATACTAAACATTTTGTAGCTCTAGTGACTGCAACTAGGGTTGATCCGTATACTGCACTGGCTTGTTTAAGTATCTACAACAGCCTAATACTAGATTCTCTGGTACCAAATTTAGCAGAAATGATAAATAATGATTATGAGATAGAAGAGGAAAAATCTGCCTCTGGAAAATGTAAGGGATACGCATCGTTCACGATAGGGGCTTTAGGTGGTACATGTACTATCACAGGACTGGTAGCAGGTATTATTTTGACTTTAGATAAAATTACACTGGGAGGAGTAATTGGATTTGGAGTAGGAATATGTGGGGCAGCTACAGGAGTCTGCGGCTATGCTGTAAATGCTAAAAATCATACAATAAGCAGGCAACATAGAGAACACCGAGATCATAAATTGAATCGATTAAAAACTTTCATAAATTCTTTTATAAGTGAAATAAAGCGTCAGGATGATTATGCTGGAGAATTTTTGGAAAATAGAAAAAAACAACCATTAGTTGCCCTTGAGTGCCCCCCTCACCCAAATAAGTATTATATACCATATAATAAAGGAGGAAAGTATAAAAGAAATCTTGCATTTGATAGAACGAATATGTACAGAGATATACTAGTTAATTGTATTGATGGATCAATAATCCGTAATTATTGTAATAAATGCCCTGGGCAAACTATAGTCAATCAACCTACTCGAAGGCTTCTGCCAGTTCAGATGTCTCATTTTCCTTCATCACCTCAAGTGCATAGACCAGTTCAGATGTCTCATTCTCCTTCATCACCTCAAGTGCATAGACCAGTTCAGATGTCTCATTTTCCTTCATCACCTCAAGTGCATAGCCTTTCTCGTATACATGATGTATCACAGTTTGATTCTGATGAAGAAACGGGATTCTGATGAAAAAACGGAAGCATAAATGTAATAACCACGTACTTTATTCATGAGTGGGTGGTTATTTTGCTGATTTTATATCATCACATCCCCTATAAATCTTTTTCACCCCTTCAACTGTGCACCCTATGCGCAATCTTCTGAAAACCTTTCTACGTCTGGGTTTGCGGTGGTTAATACCGTATTCACCTACTGTTCACCTGTGCACCCTTTTAAACGGTGTAGAAGGTGTATACTTGGTGCATAGTTAAGAGATAACTACACACCTGTCATTTTCCTTTAAATACAGTTAGATAATTGAATTGATGTAGAGTGTGTATACTTGAATCCAAAAGTTTTATACAGCAGACTCAAAACCTTTGCGCTCAGGCACGGACGGCAGCCATTCTTCCGCTTCTCCTGATAATTCAACACAATACGAATAGCCTTTCTTGGTGCGTACTTTCTGATATTCCTTGCGGTACTCCAGCATAATTTTAGGCAGTGATTCGCCGAACTTGGTGAGTGTCAACGGGCGCTCAAAGCCGTAGGCTTCCATAAAAGAAAGATAAGCATGATACAGATACAACCTCGGCGCGCGCGGGCTGATATTCTTATTGCCCATCTTCATCCCAGCACTATTGATAACAGGTAGCAGATAATCACAAAAACGGTACAACGGGTCAGAACTGCTTTTCACTGCTAATGCTTCGTTAGAATCGCGTTGCGCCCGTAGCAACGTTTTAGCCCTGTTCTGGTCGGTAAATTCCGTTAATAAGTGACGGATAATAACAGGCAATTCCCGGCTGATTTTCTCCGCTAACTGCGGGTCTTTCTTGGATTCTTTCACCGGAATATTAAATGGGAAGATTACCCGTCGCCGGGCGATACCGCCGTTGCGTTCTGTGAAACTCATCGGTTCATTGTTGGTCGCCAGCACCACCGCTTTAATAATGGTTGAGAACTGTTTCTCATATTTGCCATCGACTTCAATCAGATCGCCGCCTGTTATCGCTTTGATACCTGCGCCCTCGCCGACATATTTCACCTGATCGGGCAGCGTAATCAGGCTTTTGCCGACAAACTGATAACGGCCTCTTGCTTCGTCCAGTGCTTTCATATTCCCACTGGCTGTATTGTGTTCTCCCGCTAATAACATAGCAATATAAGTAAATACGCTTTTACCGCTGCCACCTTCCCCCGTGACTTCAAGAAATAATTGCCAGTCATAGCGGTTTGCCAGAATCATAAACAGCGCAGCCTTGATACGGTTCATCTTGTCTTCATTGCTGCCCGCGGCATGGGATAGCCAGCGGTAAAAGGCCGGGGCATGATCCGGCAGATTTTCACCAATCGCAGGCGGCGTAAAAGCAATGCCGTTATGATTGATAAGCCAGTGTTCCGGCTGGTGTGGGGTAAACTGCTGTGTCGATAAATCATACACACCATTGCTGAACCCGATTAAATCCTGCCGCTGTTCGCCAATCACCGGAACTTGTAATTTCATCGCGCTGATCGCGTTATTGATTCCATTCGGGCTATAAGGGGTTTCGTACTCGTCGAAGATAGCCACCATTGCGCGGCGCAGCTCACTATCCGCGATGGTTTCCCATATCACGCCGTTATAGTGGTAAATCATCTCGCTTTCGGGATTAACCGCCACCTTACCATAGCGTTCAACCAGCAACGCCCCGCGCTGACTGGCTGCCATTTGTGCCAGATTGCTCGTCGATTTTTTAGGCTTTTTTTCCTGAATCATTGCCGCTGCTTCCACTGCTGTTTGCTCCCTAACTTGATATAACCCACCGCTGAATGCCTGCTTTGCTGCTTCAATGCCGTAATGCTGGCGATAATCGTCCCAATCGGCTTTTAATGCCGTAGGCGGTAGTGTGACCCAGCCGTTAATCGCTTTGGCGGCTTTCTCTGCGGCTAACTTGCCGACATTCTTTTTTAATTTGCCGCTTTTGTCCTGCTCGTCCGGCTCGTGCCAGTCGTTATCGGCAGCCAGAATGATTTTTGCTTCTGGACATTGTGCCCGGACTTGTTCGGCGATAGTCAGCAAGTTACTTTCATCAATCGCCGCCAGTACCACGCCTTGATGCAGTTGGCTGACCGTTAAAGCGGTGGCGTAACCCTCAGTAATGATGAGAGTGTCCGGCGTTTCGGTTAACTCAGATACCGGAACAAAACTGCCTTTCTTTTGCGTACCGGAAACAAGGCGTTTTTCACCATTCGGTTTAATGGTCTGTGCGCCTGTTATCGTGCCATCCAGCATCTGAGTGACCAGCAACAAAGAGCCATCTTTCAATAGCCGCTGATTGGGGCATTGCAGCCCCTTTTCCACCAGATATTGAGATTCGCCCATAACCGAGGTGGCAATCATTGCCGCAATGCGTTCAGCAATGGGCTTTGCTGCCCGTGGCTGTTCTTTGGCTATTTTGGGTTCCGGCAATGGCATTGCCAACGCATCAGCTACCAATTTAGCCGCTGCAAAGATGGTAATTCCCTTGGTTCTCGCCACCAAATCCAGTCCGTCACCGTGGTTCGGCTCATCACACTGGCGACAATGCCAGTCGCCGTTATGGTTATCATCGATAAAGTGAAAGCGATCAGTACCGCCGCATATTGGGCAAGCACCATGCTTACCCTTTGCGGGAACCTCAACACCACAGGCAAGCAACAGGCTTTGCCAGTGATTTGTGGCGGATTTCTTCACCGCATGGATAACATCTATCGGGCGGATTTTCTGGCTGTTATGTCCCTGTGAAGCGTGTCGGCTCATGATTCACTCTCCATAAACAGCCGCATAAAGCACATGGTAGACTTCCTGATTGCTATCACAGGCCAGCGAAAGCAAATCATGTAGTTCTTCCGAACAATGATGGCTGGTCTGGTCAAGAATAACTTCAAATAAAGACGTACCCAATCCCGCCCGGTACATCGCCTGATCTAATGAAATGGATTGCCTGTGCACCACATAATTTAACAATTTATTTACGAGTGGCTGCGGGGCATGTTTCAACAGTGCATGGTGTACCTCCTGATTGATATCTCGCGCCAGTGCAATCAAATTATTTATGTCAATTGAGCATTCATCCTTTGATTTTTCGAGAATGAATTTAAATAAAGAAGTTGCCTGATTGGCACGATATAACGCCTGTTTTAGTGAGATAGGTTTATTATTCATGGTATGCCCCCTGACGTGATACGAAGATCAGAAAGGACATGCTAGCCAGCCGCTGAGCACCGGATGCAATTAGGAATGTAAATTTTAGGCGAGTTTGGTTAGACTGTGTGTCAGCCATAATCGTTACCTCTATTAACGGTTTGGTTAGCCCTCGTCTGGTACTGAGAATACTATTCGGGGGCGCTCTTTTTTCTATGTACTGATTAGTTAAGGTGTGTATCACTTTAGTCTTTGCAGATACTTGCGTCAATAGTTTTAACATCATTATTTTGATGTATAATGATACACACTTAAGTAATGAGGTTTCAGCAATGGCAACTAGTAACAAGAATGCAAAGTCACAATTCATGACGGCTCGTGTTCCACACGAAGTAGTAGATTTGATGGAACAAGTTAGAACTGAAAGCGAAAGCAAGGCGCAGTTTATAGTCACTGCTATGAAAACTGAAATCAAACGCCGCCAGCGCAAATCCAAAGCATCATCTGAGCAAAAATAATCAACTAACCCTCTAAAAGAGGGTTGTCTCTCAAATTTATGGTTACTTAACTTCAAAGAATCTCTATAGCTAATATCTACCATCACACCACCTATTCCCAAAAATTAAGCTGCTTTTAGAGTGAGTTAGACCGCTGCCAATTAAGGCAGTTAATTTTTTCATCACTCTATTCTTTAATTGGCAGGTTTACGGCTATATGGATTATTTATATTTTCTACTGTAGGCGGATTACGTACCCAATGAAGCAGATCACTGAGTAACCAAGCACAGGAATTGCGGCCTAATGGCTTGCGGGCAGGAAAACGGCCTTCATTTTCCAGTTTCCATGCTGACGTTCTGGAAATAGAGGTGATGTGCTGACGTTCCTTTTCACGTATAAGACGATCATAAGGTTCGCCATACTCGGAAAGGATGGAGCGACGTTCTTCTGGTGTAGGAGTACTGTATTGAATGGTCATGTTACCCTCACTGTTTAATTGTTTTTGTGAGGGTATTTTACTTAAAGTAAATCATTACAAAAGAAAGTAGCTTTGTGATGTATATATTACAATTGCCCGCTTATCGTCAGATCAATTAACTCCTGTTATTGAGCTGCTTTTAATATAACCACATTCTCATAATTACCTGCCAATATATCCAGTCGCTCACACCACTTGTTTAAAGCATCTAGCTTCTCTGGTAGATATTGGCTTCTGTTGTAAACCGCCAGAACGCCGCCTAACGTATGCCCTAACAGCAATTCAACAATGTGTGGGGCAATCCCCATATCACTTAACATTGTGGCAAATGTACGCCGTAAATCATGAAGAACCCATTTCTCATTATGTTTTAGCCTCTCCCATACTCGACAACCAGCCATGCTAACCGTTGTATAATCTTTAAATTCCCCCAACAAATATTCGGAATGTCTATTTTGGTGCTTTAACATTTTTATTTTTTCAAATACTGCATCAGGGATTGGCCTAATTATTTTCTCTCTCGTTTTGCTATTACATTCTGGCACAGTCCATAATCTTTGTTCTAAATCCCATTCATTCATTTTTGACATACGAATCTCTACTGTTCGTGCGCCAAATACAATTAACAAATAGAATATATTCTGATAGTAGGAAATATAATAATTACCATTAATCGATTTTAAAAAATCAGACAATTCTTTTTCTGTTAGAACTCGTTTTCGTTTATTTTGTTTAACGCCTATATCCTGCTTCGTGATACCTTCCAATACATGAGAAACGGCAAACCGACGAACTCGGCAGAACTTTAAAGCCTGTTGAGACATTTGTAGCAGCGCCCCTGCAATACTCGGAGCAGTCTTTTTAACTAGAGAAAAACACCTGAGCCAATAATGAGTATCACAATCAGAAAGAGCAATTTCTCCTATATATGGAAAAAGGTGTTTTTCAAAACGTTCCCTATATCTTTCAGATAAAACCAAATTTTCATCAACGTATTCATTCAACCAATATTCTATAGCTTCTTTATATAACTTTTCAAAATGGTAGGAGTGTCAAAGAAACTCAGTCCAAATTTTGCGAGTTTTGATTTTCCAGAAACAAAAAGGCAAAAAAGAGGACTGAGTTATGCTTATCT
>NZ_JBBMXH010000039.1:0-39540 GCF_037996725.1 Xenorhabdus entomophaga | reverse complement strand
TCTTCCGCTTTGTGACAGTAACGGCAAACCACATCCACTTTAGCCATATCTCACCCATAATAAAAAGCGGGGAGTTTACCACAATATCTAATCATTGGGAGCATGACCCCCGGCTTTTCCATTGCTTCAATCTGGGGAGAATTCTTATTATCCTGAGCGCCTGATACTTTAAGACTGCTGAACCGCATGACTTTTTCTTTTTTATTGTCATTCGTATTTTCAGCATAAGCGATTCCTTGAAGCCCGATTAATACTGCGCTGGCTCCAGCTATTTTTGCCACAATTTTCATTACCATTATCCTAAATAGAAAAAAATTTATTGCTGCTTACATTTATTGTTACTTACATTGATTCGTAAGTTTGTGTATAAAATATCTCTGGCACTGATAAAAAATTATCAGTGCCAGAATTTATAAATATTTTTACTAATCTTTTAATTCTGGAAAATATGTTTTAGCGTTATCTAACATTAATAGAAAACTATAATCAAAGGCAATGTCATTCAGGCGATTAAAACGCCCTGGTTTTCCACCATGTCCGGTATCCATATTAGTTTCTAACAATACCAGACTGTCGCCTTGTTTCATTTCCCTTAATTTCGCAACCCATTTTGCCGGTTCCCAATATTGCACTTGGGAATCATGCAAACCTGTTGTCACTAATAAATGAGGGTAACGCTGATGTTTAATATTGTCGTAAGGGCTATAATATTTAATACGGAAGTAATCTTCTTTATTATTTGGATTACCCCACTCTTCATATTCACCCGTTGTTAATGGAATAGATGAATCAAGCATGGTTGTCAGAGAATCCACAAAAGGCACTTTTGCAATTACGCCCCGGTATAATTCTGGTGCCTGGTTAATAACCGTACCCATTAATAAACCACCTGCGCTGCCACCTTCTGCATAAACCCGCTTGCTATCTCCGTAACCATCAGCGATCAGCTTCTTAGTCGCATCAATAAAATCGTGGAAACTGTTCATCTTGTTTTCGAGCTTGCCCTGTAAATACCAGTTCTTGCCCAAATCGCCGCCACCACGGACATGCACCAAAGCATAGACAAAGCCACGATCCAGCAAACTCAGCAATGCTGAACTAAAATAAGGATCCATACTGATACCATAAGAACCATAACCATAAATCAGGATCGGGTTTTCACCTTTCTTGAACAGGGACTTACGATATACCAGAGAGACAGGCACTTCTACGCCGTCGCGGGCTTTTACCCAAATACGCTGGCTTTCATAGTTTTCCTTGTTGAACCCTTTAACTTCCTGCTGTTTCAACAATTCACGCTCACCCGTCTGCATATTCCACTGGAATACCGAACTTGGCG
Organism: Xenorhabdus entomophaga; assembly: GCF_037996725.1. Lineage (NCBI taxonomy): Bacteria > Pseudomonadati > Pseudomonadota > Gammaproteobacteria > Enterobacterales > Morganellaceae > Xenorhabdus > Xenorhabdus entomophaga. The sequence goes on along the minus strand of NZ_JBBMXH010000039.1, from coordinate 38,201 downwards.
TGGTCATGGATGAATAGCTATAGCGCAATAAATGGGTATCTGGCTCTGGGTTATAACTTATCGATGCCATATAGGCCGGATCATCAAATGAAACGCATTTTTCCTGCTGCGTTTTCCAATCAATCTGACGGATTGATGACAATCCTTTGGTACGTTCCTGTACCACCAGCCAGTTATTGAACAATTCAAAATTTTCCAGATCCGTGTTTTCTTGTGGTGCAATTACCGTTTCCCACGGCTTATCGCTGGCTTCTGTACGGTATAAGCCAAACAGTGGGTTTTCATGGTTGGAACGAATATAAAATTGCCCACGGAAATGGTCGAGATCGTACTCACGCCCCGCCTGACGGGCAGAGAAAACCTGCGGTTCCGATTGCGGGTTATTGGCATCAATCAAGCGATACTCTGAAGTCGAATAACTGGCGCTCGAGATCAAAATATAGTCACGCGAAGTACTGTCTGAAATTGACAGATAGAAGCGATCATCGCCTTCCTGATAAACCTTTTTATCCTGCTGGGTATCAGCACCATATTGATGGCGGAATAGCTGATAAGGCAGCAACGTTTGGGGATCTCTGCGTACATAGAACAATGTCTCGCCGTCATTTGCCCACAAAATATTGCCAGACGTGCTTTCGATGACATTGTTCTGCCAGTCAGCACTATCAAGATTTTTAAATGAAACCTGATAGTTACGACGACCTTGGGTATCTTCTGCCACCGCAATGCGCTTATTATCCAGCGTCACCGCAAGTCCACCAATTTGATAAAATTTATGGCCCTTTGCCCGCTCATTGCCATCAACCATGACCTGCCAATCGGTTGAATCATCAACGGGCTTGCGCTGATAGATTGGGAAATCTTTTCCTGCCTCATAAACGGTACGATAAACATACCCGTTATAGGTATAAGGAACTGACTGATCTTCTTTATTCATTCGATCTGTCATTTCTTTGTACAGAGTTTCACGCAGTTCCTGACCTGATTTCAGCATCTGCCCGGTATACTGATTTTCAGCCGTTAAATAATCAATGACATTTTTGTCCTGACGGTTATCATCACGCAGCCAATAATAATTATCGACACGGGCATCCCCGTGATTTTCCATTTTATGCGGCTGTTTTGTGGCCATAGGTGGCAACATACTTTTCTCCATTGCGAGAGTGGTAAAACTATGACTCAATAAACTACCACCTAGCAAAAAACCGAGCATTATTCTTTTACTGTGCGTTGTTCTTTGGGTTGACCTTTTCGTATTCGATAAAAGTACCGTCTTATACTGTGACATGCCATCAATCCTGCGTTTTTATTGAGATAAAGAAAACTCCACTGGCAGTTCAACCGTAACCCTGCCATTGATTAAAATAACGTCAGGTGGTGCAGGTAAAGGCTGCGCCCTTTCCAATACCATCCTTGCTTCTCTATCCAGAGAGTTAGTCCCTGAACGTCGTGTTAACTCACTGTCAATCACAGCTCCTAACTGATTGACGGTAAATTTCACCATTGGGCGCCCTGTTCTCTTTCTTCGCTGGGCATCTTCTGGATATTTTTTGTAGCGGTTCAAATGCCCGGTCACTTCTGCCTGCCAAACCGCTCTGGCATCGGCAATGGCGTTAGAATTACTTTCATAGGATGCTGCTGTACGAATAGTGACATTATTTGCCGTGGCACTACTGGTTGTTGGTGCTGCGGTGCTGCGCGATTTTTCACTCTCCTGTTCTTCGGTTTTCATTCGTTTAACAGGCTGTGTTTTTTTCGGCGCATCTTGTTCTTTCTGCTTTTTCTTTTGTTTATTGACTAAAAGCAAAGCATTTTCGTTTACATCCAGCTTGGGCATATTTACTTCATCAACCTTGCTTTCCTGCTGCTTACTGGTAACAGATAGCTGCTGTTCAATGCCTATCGGCTGGTTTTGTATTTTATGTATTGCTTCTGTCTGTGTTGATAGTTCCACCATCACCGCAGGCGGAGGCAACAGCTCTTCTATATCAACGTCCTTTGGTTTGTAGACGAGCCAGCCTACCAACAAAGCATGGAGTGTGATCGCGGCGAGAAAGGATTTTGTCACGTGACCAGTGTGAGCATTTTGATAAGCGGTATACGTCAACATCTCTTATAGCACATTATGTCAATAATAAATGGAGATGAATGATAATCAATTCAATATATAAATGAAAACTATTTTTATTTATTAATTGTTCACATCCTTGTGACACTTAACATTATTTGGTTACTTTTTCGCTCACTTTTGGGGTAAACCAGACAAAATCAGCATAATCATTGTTCAAAGAAACGCCTTGTTCTGCAATCACAAACACAACCACTTTTTCATTTGGCGCTATTTTTTTCATATGCTGAGGAGCACCCATTGCTTTTACTGCGTGATATCCGCCCGCAAATAACAACGCTGGTGATGGTGCCTTGGCCAACTGTTCCGCCATTCGCTGATCGCGCATTTGTTGAATTTTGCTCATCGCAGAGAGATGTTGTTCATCGATATTTCCACCATGGGAATTTTTGATGGTTTCTTCAATGCGCTTTTTAACATCATCAGAAACCAGTGAAGTTCTATCTCCAGCCCTGTGGTCTTTGTACGCCTGATCGATTTCACTACGAGTCAGATTTGCCGCAAGTAATGGGTAAGGTGCTCTCATCAGCTCCATCACCAAATCACCATACCATTTCCATGGCCAGCCTTGGTGCCATGACAATAATGTCTGGACCCGCTCACCCCTGACAATCGGATTCCCTTGCAACCAGCTTTTAACTTTATTCACCTTTTCTTGCTGACTAGGATCAATCATCTCCAGTAAGACGGAACCGTGGGGACGTTTTTTTCCAAGTTGTTGTACCAGCCATAACTCGATCTGGTGATGGTAGGGATTGTCATGTTTTTCGCCAACAACAACACGAGGATAGCTCGCCAGTTGTTCAAGCAGGTCATCGGGAGTTATGGCCTTTCCTGTTTTCATATCAAGTACTGCCCCGGATTGCATTAATTCATCAGGAAGAACTTGCAGTGCCGCTTGAGAGGTATTCTGAGCATCATTTGGCGCAATGGCACAACCACCAAGTAATAACGAACAGGCCAGAAAAGTCGATTTTATGCAGGCAGATGTTTTCATATTTATTTTATTCATTATCAAAAGAAAAATTGCCCGCATATTATAGATAATGAGAATTATTTACAAATAAAAAACCCTGTTAAGCATAGACTTAACAGGGTCGCTTCTATTTTGTTCCGGCCTAATCAATAGGCCAGAACAATGAATGGCTATTTTTTTAGAGGGGATTAGTTTGCGCTTCAACCGCCGCCAATGCCACCATATTCACGATACGACGCACGGAAGCAATCGGTGTCAGGATATGGACAGGTTTTGCTACCCCCATCAGGACCGGGCCTACAGTTACCCCATCCGAACTCGTGACACGCAATAAGTTATAGCTGATACGGGCAGCTTCCATATTTGGCATGATCAACAAATTCGCAGAACCTTTCAGCGGGCTATCCGGCATGATATCGCGGCGAATGCTTTCCATCAGCGCAGCATCGCCGTGCATTTCGCCATCAATTTCAAGGGATGGCGCTATTTGCTGAACCAATTCCAGTGTCTTACGCATTTTTTGCGCAGAATCACAATCAGCAGAACCAAAACTTGAGCGTGATAATAGTGCTACTTTAGGTTCAATACCGAAACGACGAATGGTTTCAGCCGCCATCAATGTGATTTCTGCCAGTTCTTCCGGGCTTGGATCTTCATTGACATAAGTATCGGCAATAAACGTATTCCCCGTTGGCAACATCAGGGCATTCATGGCGCCTGCGGTATGGACTCCCTGACGGAAGCCAAAGACATCTTTCACCACTCGGTAATGCTCGCTGTAGCTGCCCACAGTGCCGCAAATCAGGCCATCGGCTTCACCACGATGCACCATGATTGCACCGATCAAGGTTGGATCACCAATCACTGCACGACGGGCCTGCTCCTGGGACACACCACGACGTTTCATCATCTGGTAATATTCTTGCCAGTATTCTTTGAAACGCGGGTCATTCTCGTTGTTCACGACTTCGAAATCTTTACCGGCTTCGATATGCAGACCCTGTTTTTTAATCCGCATTTCAATAACACTGGGGCGACCAATCAGGATAGGGAAAGCCAACCCAAGAGAAACCAGTTCTTGTGTGGCATGCAATACGCGGATATCTTCCCCTTCTGCCAGTACAATGCGTTTTTTCTCTTTTTTAGCCTGAGAGAAGATTGGTTTCATAAATAAGTTGGTTTTATAGACAAACTCATTGAGTTTCTCAATATATGCCCCGAAATCGGTAATAGGCCGTGTTGCAACACCAGATTCCATCGCCGCTTTCGCCACTGCCGGAGCAATTTTTACAATCAGGCGGGGATCAAAGGGTTTTGGAATAATGTAATCAGGGCCAAAGAACAGGTCTTGATCACCATAGGCAGAAGCCACTTCCTGACTTTGTTCCGCCAGCGCCAAATCTGCGATAGCGCGGACACAGGCGAGTTTCATTTCTTCATTGATAGTTGTCGCCCCAACATCCAATGCGCCACGGAAAATAAATGGGAAGCAAAGAACGTTGTTCACCTGATTAGGGAAATCAGAGCGGCCAGTACAGATAATGGCGTCAGGGCGAACAGCTTTTGCCAGTGGCGGCAGAATTTCCGGCTCCGGGTTAGCTAATGCCATAATAAGCGGATCTTTCGCCATGGTTTTCACCATGTCTTGTGTCAATACACCCGGCCCAGAGCAGCCGAGGAAAATATCAGCATTAGGGATCACATCTGCCAATGTACGGCTGCCATTATCCTCAATAGCATAATCTGCTTTGGTTTTTTCCATATTCTCTTCGCGACCACGATAGATAACCCCTTTCGAGTCACAAACGACAATATTTTCACGTTTCAATCCCAAAGCCACCAGCAAGTTCATACAGGCAATCGAGGCAGCGCCAGCACCCGATACCACCATGCGAACATTGCTGATATCTTTGTTAACCACCCGCAATCCATTTAATACCGCTGCGGTACAGATAATTGCAGTTCCGTGCTGATCATCGTGGAATACAGGAATGTTCATTCTCTCACGGAGTTTTTGCTCAATATAGAAGCACTCCGGCGCTTTAATATCTTCAAGGTTAATGCCACCGAAGGTCGGTTCCAGAGCCGCAATGATATCAATCAATTTATCAGGGTTGGACTCATCAACTTCGATGTCAAAAACATCAATGCCAGAGAATTTCTTGAACAGAACGCCCTTACCTTCCATAACAGGTTTACCGGCTAATGCACCGATATTACCCAACCCTAAGACAGCACTACCATTAGAGATAACCGCAACAAGATTACCACGAGCAGTATATTTGTAAGCCGCCAAAGGATCTTTTGCTATTTCAAGGCAAGGAGCCGCAACACCCGGCGAGTATGCCAGCGCCAAATCACGTTGAGTTGTCAGCGGCTTAGTCGGAGTAACCGTGATTTTCCCCGGCTGTGGAAACTCGTGAAAATCAAGCGCACTTTGTTTTAGTTTTTCGTCCATCATCAGATCCTTTACGCGTCATATCGAAGTGAAAATCTGCCCAGTATAATAGTTACGGAAAGTTAAATCATGATGTCAGCAACATTATTTTGTTCCTGTCCCGAAAACCAAAGATCAAAAAGCAGGCTAATAATGAGTTTATGTTAACCAGAATTATATAAATATTATCCTAACGATACCTATAGAGAGGTATTTCATCTTCAACTAACGGATTGATAAATTAATTAAAGGAGTATTTCAAAGTCAGCATTTAAAATAAGTTTACAAAAACAAAAAATAATCTATAAAATATTAGTCCAAATTTATTTGGAAAATTATTAGCAATTAAGGAAACGCATTTTTTATGAAAGTGAAACTTATTTCACCTGAATGGTTAAACCTGTTTGCGATATTTCTATTTTTATATCAGGATATATTTTCAGAATCTCATTAAAGATGATTCAATATACTCTATAAAAATCACACGGCAATTTAACATAAAGCAGGACTCTGTCTTTTATGTTTTATTAAACATAATAATCTGCATTTCTATATGGGAGAAAGAACATGCACAATCATTCGGTCATGATAGTTGATGATCATCCTATCATCCGTCACGGCTTAAAAGGGTTGATTGAATTAGAGCGGGAACTCATCGTAACTGCCGAAACTGACAATGGTGAAGATGCGATTAATATCGCTTGCCAGATAAAACCAGACATTATTTTGATGGATCTGAAAATTCACGGCCTTTCAGGGGTTGATACGATTAAATCCCTTCGTCGCAAAGGCCTTGATTCGTATATTTTGGTACTTTCTGATTCTGATCATCGTGGTGATATTTATGATGCGGTTGATGCCGGTGCAAATGGCTATTTATTAAAAGGCACTGAGCTTGTTCCTCTGTTGAACAACATAAAAAAAGCCGCTGATGGTCATGCTGTGTTCAGTGAAAAAGTTTATCAATATTTATCTACCCGCCATCTTTATGTCGACCCATTATCAAAATTAACCAAGCGTGAGTTAGATGTCTTAAAAGAAATTTCAGAAGGAATGACAAATAAAGAAATTGCTGACTTCCTTTTTATTTCAGAAGAAACAGTGAAAGTCCACACCCGTAACCTATTGAAAAAACTTACATCCCGCTCCCGTCTCGAAGCCACTATCATTTATCTAAAACATAGGAAAACAGAGTTCATCTAACATTGGATTCTTTCTTCACCTCTCCATTATAAAACACAATTTCCCTAAGTTTTGTCAGCAGGGAAATTGTGAGTTATCAAGAAAAGCAAACTAATTTAAAAGTGAATTAATTTCCAATCTAATAAATACAGGTACTATTTATTTAGTTTACTATTTCAACTAAGCCTTATCTCTGTCTGGATAAAATCCCAAATTTCCCGCATTATGTCGGTTATGTTAAACAAAACCAAGGATCTCACCATGTCGGATACCACTTCTCATAAAGCATTCACTCTCTACGGTATCAAAAACTGCGATACCATAAAAAAAGCGCGTCGCTGGCTAGAAGACCAAGAGATCCCCTATCAATTTCATGACTATCGCGTCGATGGTTTATCGCCTGAGCTACTCCAGACATTTATTGAACAAGTCGGCTGGGAGCCTCTGCTGAATACTCGTGGTACAACCTGGCGAAAGTTGTCTGATGAGCAAAAAAACGCCATTAATAATACAGAGGCTGCTCAAGCACTCATGCTGGAACAACCCGCAATCATAAAACGGCCTCTCTTGATCTCAAAAACGGCAGCTTCAGCAATAGAAAAGTGTTTAATCGGTTTCAAGGCCGAACAATATCAACAATTTTTCTCGCATGACTAGATAAGGATCTCATCATGAGTTGTCCAGTAATTGATCTTGCTCAGCAATTAATTCAGCGCCCTTCCGTCAGTCCTGATGATCAAGGCTGTCAGGAACTTCTCATTCAGCGTCTGCAAAACATCGGCTTTACGATAGAGCGAATGCCTTTTGGTGATACTTTGAATTTCTGGGCTTATCGCGGGACAGGAGAAACTTTTGCCTTTGCTGGACATACCGATGTTGTTCCTGCTGGTGATACATCACAATGGCACACACCGCCTTTCGAACCTGCTATCCGCGATGGGATGCTTTATGGTCGTGGTGCCGCAGATATGAAAGGCTCCCTGGCTGCCATGGTTGTGGCTGCTGAACGTTTCGTCGAGGAATATCCTGCCCATAAAGGCCGCCTTGCTTTTCTAATCACCTCTGATGAAGAAGCCAAAGCAATAAATGGTACGGTCAAAGTAGTTGAAGCATTAATGTCCCGCCATGAACGCCTGGATTACTGTCTGATAGGAGAACCTTCCAGCCAGCAACGTCTGGGAGATATGATCAAAAATGGACGAAGAGGCTCGTTAACTGCCAACCTGACTATTTTGGGTACTCAAGGCCATGTCGCCTACCCTCAATTGGCTGATAACCCCATTCATCGTTCACAACCCTTTTTACAAGAACTGGTTAATACAAAGTGGGATAACGGAAATGAGTTTTTCCCTGCCACGAGCATGCAAATCGCTAACATTCAGGCAGGAACCGGTAGCAATAACGTTATTCCGGGTAAACTGTGGGTTCAATTCAATTTCCGTTTCAGTACCGAATTAACAGATGTTGCAATCCGCCAACAAGTAGAAGATATGCTGAAAAAGCATAATCTGAAATACGAGCTTGAATGGTGGTTATCGGGCCAGCCTTTCCTGACCAGTAAAGGTGTCCTCGTTGATGCGGCGGTTGAATCGGTTGCTCATTATTGCGGATATAAACCGGAGCTATCAACGAGTGGCGGTACATCCGATGGACGTTTTATTGCCAGAATGGGCGCTCAGGTTGTGGAGCTGGGGCCCATTAATGCTACTATTCATAAAACGAATGAATGCGTCAAGGTGACAGATTTACAGGAGTTGAGCCTGATTTATCAACGTATCATGGAGAAATTAATCAAATGATGACACCTGAAATGTTGACTGGCTTGTCCACGGATCATTTGGTAACACTTGCGGGCAATCACCGTTTACAGTTCAATGCCACCAAAGCGTTTCTTGCCATGCAGAAAGATGCCGCTAAGGCAGGGTTTAAGCTACAACCGGCCAGTTCATTCCGTGATTTCACACGCCAGCAAGCTATCTGGAATGAAAAGTTCCGTGGTCAACGCCCGGTATTAGATGATCATAGCCAACCTCTTAACATTTCAGAGATGAGCGAAGGTGAGCGTTGTGAAGCCATTCTCCGTTGGTCGGCTTTGCCGGGAGCGAGCCGCCATCATTGGGGCACCGAACTGGATGTGTATGATCCATTCCTGCTGCCGCAAGGTAAAAAATTACTGCTGGAACCATGGGAATATGAAAACGGAGGCTACTTTGAGCCATTGACTCATTGGCTGGCAGAAAACATGTCTCATTATGATTTCTATTGCCCGTACATTCGCCATGATGCTGGCGTAGCTTATGAGCCATGGCATATCAGTTATTGGCCGATATCCCATGAGGCTGAACGTCTGTTCGATGGGAATGTGCTGCTGAGTGCTTGGCAAGGTCGTGATATTGCCGGCATCGACTGGTTAAGATCCAATCTGTCTTATTTATTTGAAAAATATATCAAGATAGCGGATTAGGAAAATAGCAAATCAGGCTCCAAGAGCCTTATGGAGGAGGCTCTTAATATCTTGGGGGGAAATACAATGCATTGGCTGATAGATTATTGGTGGGTTGTTCTGTTAGTGCTCGCGGGCATTATCATTAATGCGGTAAAAGCGCTGAGTCGTGTCGACCAAAAATATTTTTTAGATAACAAACCCAAATTACCGCCCCATCGGGATCTTAACGATCAATGGGATGATGAGGACGATTGGCCTCAACAGAATCGCAAGAAATAACCCAGTCTCGCCACTGATTGGCAAGCATGCCATCTATGCTTGCCAAAGCGTGAGCCGTCTCTTCCCGCCAAAGTTTTAACAATGCCTTGCGCCCGCTCAATGATAAATCGTGTGCACACTGTTCAATATCCATCTGCTGCTGAAGATGTTTCCTTAATCCGGGCAAAGCCAAATCACTCGTCAACAATAATCTCTGCAATGCAAAATAAGAGGCGGACAAGGAACGATGAGCAAATGCAAAACCAGCCAACTCCTGCCAGTCACTGCCATTGAGCCGTGCATCGTTATCGTGCTCAACTGGCAAGGCAAAGCCAAGTAACGACTCCAGTCCACTGGCATCACGGGATAATTGTTGCTGTGCCAATTGAGCAAAACATTTACCTTGCCCGCTCAACGGTAAGATAGCCATTGCTGTATAACAACCGCTGCTCGCTTCCCGATGGGTTCCCATTCTGACCAGCCGAAAACCACATTTTTGCCAAAGAGCCCAAAGTTCGACGGTATAGCCAAAACTAACAGAAAGAAAATCCAATTTGTGTTTTCTCGCTTCCTGACACTGATGCGTTATCAAATGTTGTGCAATGCCACGGCGACGATATTGTGCTTGCACGGCGATACGGCTAACTCTCTGTGATCGCATAATCGCAGCTTGTGGAAATCCGCCGTGCGCAGCCAAGGATTGAGCGACCAGATTTCCCCTCGGACGACGCCTTCCTGCCCATATCTCATGTGCCAGTATTTGTGCCAAACCGCCTTCATTCACCAACCACATTGCTCCAACCAATCGGGGTTCATTCACTGAAAAGCCAGACATGGCAGACAGGAATGTCATCCCATTGCCATCCAACAACCGGCGTAAATCAAGGGGCGATGTGCGATAATGTGCGCTAGTCAATAACCCATAGAACTCACGCAATAATGCGGGCTGTTGTAACCACATGGATTGTTCAATAGGGTAAAGGCGTAGATCTTTCTCAATATTAAAGTGAGCTGATTGTTCATTAAGCGGTAATCTATCATCAAATAGTAGCGCATTATCCAACCAGGATTCCAAAGGATCATTTTCAGCCCAGCGCATTGGTGTTTTCAATTCACGAACATGGCCATCAGGTAAGGCAGCGCAGAGTTTCAATAAAAAACCACGCCCGGTTCCCTCATATCCCTGAACCGTTGAAGTTAATAATATTCGAGGAAAGTGGCGGATCAATTCAGCCAGTTGTGGTGTCGGGATAGCCGCTGCTTCATCAATCAATAACCAATCAGCGTCATCTTTATTTTCCGGTCCATCCTTTTTCAATCGGCAGTACTTCAATAAATTATCTACCGCCCAGAATGGCATCTCTTGCTCTGAAATACCGGAGTAACACCGAATGACTTCTGTTGTGATTTTTGCGGGTGCACACAGCCAACACGTACCTTGCCAATGCCGTACCAACATTCCGGCCAGAGCAGACTTTCCTCGTCCGCGTGGGGCTGTGATTACCCAGACTCCGCCTGATGACTGTAACAATTCGTCAAGAATTGTTTGCTGACTCGCCGTTGGATTTCCATCCGGCATCTGCCACAAGCCAGTCTGGTGCGATGGTTGTAATTGGAGGGGAGTATCTTGTCGCCAGAGTAAGACCTCAGGGCAGGAGAGGATCTGCTGCCGGATATGTCGGATAAAATGAGGTGTCGGGATGACTCCCGCCGATTCATTCCAGCGGATACTGTCTTCATCAGGCCATTCTGCCCATTGTGACCAAGCAGGCACACGCATCACCAGCCAACTGCCTGCTTTTAACGTGCCAGCCAATATTGCCAGTGCTTCAGCGTTAAAACCCTTCGTTGCATCGAAAACGCCATGCAAAAATTCACGCCCAAGTAAACTAACAGCTTTCGTTGGCTCGATAGCATCAGGCTCACAAGATGAAACCGTTAACCAATCTCCTTGAAATTGTTCTTTTAGTTGGCTAACAATCCATCCGCTCCATTGAGGGTTACCACTCAATACCACTAAGCGGCGCTGCCCTTGTTGCTGCATCTGTGTCTGCAACATGCCCCATGCACTATCCAACATAATTATCATCCAACATAATTATCCCAGCGTAGTCGCTAAGTGATCATGATTTGCCAATCATGATTGACAGAATACCAGCGGCAATCAACGGCCCGACAGGAACGCCTCTAAACAGAGCGACGCCCAATATGGTACCAACCAATAACCCTGCGACTGTTGAAGGTTGGCCGGACATTAAAGCAACACCCCGGCTTCCCAGCCATGAAACCAAGACACCAACAGCAATCGCCAGCAATGATTTCCAATTCAGGAAAGAGCTGAAGATTTCCTGTGCGGAGATTTTTCCACTTGCGATAGGCGCCATGACTCCAATAGTCAGAATCAGGATACCTATCGTCAAACCGTATTTTTCCACCCAAGGAAAAATTTGACTCAATGGTGTAATGCGAACGACTAGCAGGAATAACATGGCAAGTGTCACTGTCATGTTATGACTGATAATACCAAGCCCCGCCAACACGAGCAGAATCAGCAAAGTAGGATCAATTTGGCCCATAAATATTTATTTCCCAGAAAACAACATTTGATTATTTTTAAATCAGAAAAAAATAAATTGATTATATTAAAACCAGAAAATATGTATTCCGGTACCGGCAGGATAATAACTTAAAATTTCTGTACTTACTTACAATTATTCATATTCAGTAAATGGATGTTTATTCATAATTACATTCACACATATCTGCCTTCTTAACTGTACCTAAATCGGGTAAATGGTGTATCGACGCGTAGTTTGTTAACATTCTTGCTTAAATAATAACATTAATAAATAATTACCTATCCAAATCAAGGTGAAACTTTGTTTCTTGGTAGCGGAAAATATTACAACGTGGGCAATTTATTCATAACGTCAGTAACAAGCCGGTCTTATTGTGCTTTACTGATAAACACTAACACTTTTATCAAGGTGAACGCAGAAAGGTTGTAAGGAATGCCTTGCAAACAGGAAGCGTTCGTATAAACGATATGAGAAGACTGACATTCTTCATTTTAATCTGTATTTCCTTAGCGGGTTGTACAACACAATGGGTACCCACAACAAGTAGTCCCACTCCTTTTAATGAAGCAACTATGGAGTGCAATCAATTGGCATTGAGGCTGTTTCCTGTAAAAAATGAAGTTGCCCAAAAATCAGAACTCAGGACAGTACGACAGCCCTGTGCGAATGGAAGCCAATGCGGGAAAGACGGTTATTACACTCAGAGTATTCCCATGACTGAAAGCTATGTGATGGATGTTAATCAGGGTTCAAGAAACAACACCTATAATAATTGCATGCAACAAAAAGGCTGGAAGCAGAAAATCAAATACCTGCTTTAACGTTTACTAAAGGCACAAGATGATGACAGGATGCCCTTATTAATTTCAAGGGCATCCTTTTATTTTAAGCAATATTCTTTAAGTAATCGTTTGCGTCATTAATCCAAAATAACACCGATACGGTGCGCAACCTCTTCATACGCTTCAATCAAACCACCAAGACTCTGACGGAAGCGGTCTTTGTCCATTTTATCCATTGTTTGTTGATCCCACAGACGGCTGCCATCTGGTGAAAATTCATCACCCAATACGACCTTGCCCTTGAACAGACCAAACTCCAATTTGAAGTCCACCAGAATCAAGCCGGCATCATCAAACAGCTTACTCAATACTTCATTGGCCTTGTAACTCAGGCGTTTCATCTCAGACAAGTGTTCTTTGCTAACCCAACCAAATGTTTCACAGTAGGATTCATTGACCATCGGATCATGTTTAGCGTCATCTTTCAAGAACAGGTCAAACAGTGGCGGATTAAGTACTATCCCCTCTTCTACCCCAAGACGTTTCACCAGAGAACCCGCAGCCCGGTTACGAATGACGCACTCAACAGGCACCATATCCAGCTTTTTCACTAAGGATTCATTATCTGACAGAAGTTGTTCCATTTGCGTCGGAATGCCCGCTGCTTCGAGTTTATTCATAATGAAATGGTTGAACTTATTATTCACCATTCCCTTACGATCAAACTGTTCAATGCGTTCACCATCCAATGCTGATGTATCATTACGGAATTCCAGTACAAGCAGGTCAGGATTGTCAGTGGTGTACACTGTTTTTGCTTTTCCACGATACAACTCAGCTTTTTTCTGCATCTTATACTCCAGAAATGTGACTTCTTTAAACGTAAAAAATTAAACGAAAATTTCACTCAAAATTTAAAGGGGCCTAAGGCCCCTTTAAATATTACTTATTTGTGGATTTGCTGAATACGGCTTCCAGCACAGCCACCAATTGATCATTTTCAGATTGAGTCAGCGGCTTACCTTTCTCGCTGATAAATTGCAGGCTGCTTCGGTTATCCAAATCACCTACCTGTAGCTTGTAATTTCCTTCGCTGATAGAAGGTGCTTCTACACCCAATTCTTTCCAGTTAGAAGAGCTGAGACCTTTGTAATTTACGGCTATCGCTCCTGTAGAACGAGTGCGATCCGTCACCTGCATACCGATACTTTCCAATGTGTATGGCAATCTGCTCCAGACGACATTATATGGCGCACGAACAATAATTCTTGGCAATCCGGTATTATCACTACCGCTCTGTACGGATAATGCCCCCGAATCTTTGGCATTATGTTGGCTTAATTCTTCCTGCTGCTGACTTAAATCATTCGCCAATTCATTAAGCATCAATACCGTGTAACGTTGAATTTCTACCGGATCGGTAACTTCCTTTTCGCCCAGTTTCAATCCCTCATTGGAAACAGACAGGGCTGTTTGATAATCCTGCTGGGTAACCGAGATACGGTAACGCCCCTGATAAGGAATGTTTTCATCTGCCCGTGCCCATGTAATCCAATCAGTTGTCAACGTTTGTGCAGCATCATCTTTCTGACTGATCTGATAACCTTTCTTCGTCAACAGATTATTTACCTGTGACCACAATTTGCTGTATTCCGGGCTATTTTCAAGCAACAATTTACTGCTTTTTGCGCTATTTTCAATGCGGGACCCTGTCAATAACGCAAGGGCCTGCAATGGCGGGCGAATATCCAGGTTTTTACCCACTGCACTTGTTGAAACCACCGCCGGAACATTATATTCACTGTTTTGCAACGGTAATATCATTCCCGCAGGGATATTCAGTGCTTTCAGCGGGGGAGTTTCAAGATAAGATTCATCCCCGCTTACCTGACGTTTATAGCGCTGATCGCTGGAGCAGGCTGCCAAAAAAACTACCAATGACAGTCCAGCAACCTTCATGACCTTCGATTTTTGCAATAATGTTGCCATTAAAATTCCCTAAAATTTACAGTAATCCAGCCATTTTCAAGGCGTTACCAACTGAAATTTGCCCTTCCTTCGTTAGCGGAATCATTGGCAAACGCAGAGTATCATCAGTAATCAACCCCAATTGACGGCAGACCCACTTGGCTGGCGTCGGGCTGGGTTCAACAAATAATTGATGATGCAATTCCATTAACTGGCTGTTCAAGCCACGGGCCGTCAAAAATTCGCCCTGTTCAGCCAATTCACATATCCGTGCCATTTCTGCCGCTGCAACGTTCGCTGTTACAGAAATAACCCCTCTTCCACCAAGCTGCATGAAATCAACAAAGCTTACATCATCACCACTCAGCAAAATGAAATTTTCATCATTAACCAATTCTTGGATTTGACTGACACGACTTAAGTTCCCCGTCGCTTCCTTAATTGCAACAATATTTTCCAATTTCGCCAAACGGGCAACAGTCGATGGCAGTAAATCACATCCGGTACGAGATGGCACATTATACAGAATTTGTGGTAAGTCGGTATTCTCAGCTATCGCTTTATAATGCAGATATAAGCCTTCCTGTGACGGCCTATTATAATAAGGTGTCACAGACAGGCAACCCGCAACGCCTGTGTTTTCGAAACGGCCAGTCAGTGAAATGGCTTCTGCCGTAGCATTTGCGCCTGTTCCGGCAATCACAGGTATACGCCCATCAGCCACTTCTAACGTTGTCAGTACGACTTCAACGTGCTCATCGTGGCTAAGTGTTGCACACTCACCCGTTGTTCCAACAGACACAATCGCAGATGTACCACTGGCGATATGATAATCAACTAATTTTTTCAAACTGGCCTTATCAATCTGACCGTTTGAATTCATCGGAGTTATCAATGCAACTATACTGCCTGTAAAATCAGAGTGATTGCTTACCATTGCCATTTCCCCTTAATTAAAACCTTAAACTGCAAAGTGAGAAGTTCATGGTACTTTCTTGTTATACAGAAGAAAACTCCTTACACACCCGATTTCAATGAATTTTATTAATACCAAGTGTAGCCAATTAAATAGAAATTATAATCGCGTTTCTTCAATAAATACGATTGACCTTCTCTTGATCATTTTTTATGTTTAGACAACAACACAGCAGACACCTATTACAATTAAAAGGAAAATCGCTTTGCCAACATCAGAACAACATTTTTTAGTGATCACAGCTTTGGGTACGGATCGTCCCGGCATTGTTAATACTATCACCCGTCTTGTCAGTACATGCGGTTGTAATATTGAAGATAGCCGTCTGGCAATGTTTGGCGAAGAATTTACTTTTATCATGTTGCTGTCTGGTAGCTGGAATGCCATTGCCTTGATCGAGTCAGCTTTGCCACAGAAAGGCGCAGAGCTTGAATTATTGATTGTGATGAAACGTACCCGATGTGGTATCCAGACTAAATTTCCTTCCACTATTACCGTCAAAGTGGATGTCGATGATTCACCGGGTATTGTTGAACGTTTTACCAGCCTGTTTACGGCTCAAAATCTTAATATCGCTGAACTGGTATCAAAAACCCATCCCGCTGAAGGAAATAACTCTGCCCGTCTGGAAATTCAAATTACAGGCCATCATCCATTGAGTGACAATGGTACGATATTTAAAGAAACGTTTTATCAACTATGTAAAGAATTAAATGCACAAGGTACTGTTAACGTGCAAAACCATTTGAAAAATTAAATAATTGGGGAACTCCCTGTTAAATATGTATAGCTTGCAGCTCCCTTTGTATCCTCGCCCGCATTGGGCGAAGGTTTACGGGGCATTTGCTAAAATGTTCTGCTCACAAAAAACCTGCACATACCCATTATTCACTCTGACCGGAAATGAACGGACAGAATAAGCCGCACCCTCCAGACAAAAGCCATCACTTAGCCTGAATCGCTGTTTTTTCAATGGGCTGGCAATCCACAGCACATCATCATGCTCAACGATTAATCCACGGGACAGTACACTGGCAGAAGCAAAGGGATCGATATTGCTTAATGCAAATAACTGTTCATCATCAAAAGGCCGAAAAATGGCAACCTGCTGATCACCAACCAAAGCACAAACGCCTGTACCGGGTACAATATGTTCCAGCAGACAAACTTCTTTCCATTGATTCATACGGTTTCCTCCTCAGATTTCACCAGCCTGATTGCAATTCTCTCCTGTAGACGTGCAGGCCGGTGCTGCGCCCGCTCTGCGACCATCTGAATATTGGGATCGCGCTCAGTACTATTAATAAAGTGAGAAAAACGGATGAGCGCATGAGGGTCATTTACAGTCCGTTGCCATTCACAGACGACCTGTGCTCTCAGTTCTGCCATATCTTGCTCTAGTTGGTTATTAATCCTGAGTTTGTCATCAATAATAACCGCGCGGAGATAATCTATCCCGCCTTCCATATTTTCCAGCCACACAGAAGTGCGCTGTAATTTATCGGCAGTTCTGATATAGAGCATCATAAAACGGTCAATGTAATGAATAAGGGTTTCTTTATCGAGATCAGCCGCTAATAGATCCGCATGTCGGGGCTTCATTCCTCCATTGCCACAGACATACAGGTTCCAGCCTTTGTTTGTCGCAATCACACCAACATCTTTGCCTTGAGCTTCCGAACATTCACGCGTACAGCCGGAAGCACCGAATTTCATCTTATGAGGGGTACGGATGCCTTTGTAACGATTTTCCAGCTCAACGCCCAATCCGATGCTATCGCCAACACCAAATCGGCACCAGGTACTGCCAACACAGGTTTTTACCATTCTTAATGCCTTGGCATAAGCATGGCCCGTTTCGAATCCGGCATCTATCAGGCGTTGCCAAATGAATGGCAAATCATTCTCCTGAGCACCGAACATCGCTATTCTCTGAGAGCCTGTGATTTTAGTATATAGATTAAATTCTTTAGCTATCTCACCCACTGCAATCAGGCCATCCGGCGTGATTTCTCCACCCGGAGAGCGGGGAATGACAGAATAAGTGCCATCTTTTTGGATGTTAGCCAAAAAGTTATCGTTTGTATCCTGCAACGACACAAGATCATCATTCAGCACATAATCATTCCAGCAGGAAGCCAGTATAGAAGCCACTGCCGGTTTACAGATCTCACATCCATAGCCCTTGCCATATTTTCCCATCAGCTGCCGGAATGATGTGATCCGATCTACCTTGACCAGATGATAAAGTTCCTGCCGTGAATAGGCGAAGTGCTCACACAAATGATGATTGGCCTCAATACCCTGACGACTCAGCTCAGCGTTGAGAACCTGACTGATTAACGGAATACACCCACCGCATCCGCTTCCCGCCTTAGTTTCTGCCTTGATAGCCGCCGTTGTATGGCAACCCCTTTGCACAGCTTGAATAATATCGCCTTTCGTCACATCAAAGCAGGAGCATATCTGGGCAGTTTCAGGTAACGCATCTGTTCCTAATAAAGGCTTACCGCCTCCGGCATAAGCAGGTAAAATTAATGAGTCCGGGTTATCCGGAAGTTCAATATGATTCAGCATCATCTGTAACAGCGTGCCATAATCAGCAGTATCACCAACTAAAACAGCGCCCAGCAAATATCTGTTATCCTCACTGACTATCAGCCTTTTATAAATTTCTTTATTTTCATCTAAATAGATATAACTGCGACAATCCGGCTGACGACCACGGGTGTCTCCTATTCCGCCAACATCGACACCCAGTAACTTCAGTTTTGCACTCAGGTCAGCGCCAGAAAAAACATTGTCTCTTGCCAATAGGTGGTCGGCTGCCACTTGGGCCATCTTGTAACCCGGCGCAACCAGACCATAGATTTTCCTCGCCATGACGCGCATTCACCAACTGCATAGATATCTTCATCAGATGTCTGGCAATGATCATTAATAACAATGCCTCCCCGTTCAGCAATGGCAAGTCCGCATTGTCGGGCTAATTTATCCTGTGGGCGAATGCCTGTGGAAAATACAATAAAGTCTACTTCCAGCGAATCACCATCAGCAAACAGCATCGTTTTATGATAACTATGGCCTGAGTGTAAGATTTCCGATGTATTTTTATTGGTATGAACCTTAACTCCCATACGCTCGATTTTTTTTCTTAGTTGTTCTCCCCCCATCGGGTCAAGCTGTTCGGCCATTAATACGGGTGCAAACTCAATAACATGAGTTTCTATCCCTAAATTTTTCAGTGCGCCAGCAGCTTCCAGCCCAAGCAGGCCGCCACCGATAACGGCTCCCCGACGGCTACGTCTGGCACACGCTTCTATCGCATTCAAGTCTTCAATCGTGCGATAGACAAAACAATCGGCGCCTTCATAACCTTTTATTGGTGGTATCCAGGGGTAAGAGCCTGTGGCTATGATTAGTTTGTCATAGTCAACCATTCTGCCATTGTCAGAATGGATGACTTTTGCTTCCCGGTTAATAATGACAGCCCGTTCGCCTTGTAACACTCGGATATTATGTTTCTCATAATAACCATCCCGAACAAGGGATAACTCTTTAACGGTATGGTGGGAAAAATAAGAGGAAAGATGGACACGATCATAAGCTAAGTATGGTTCTGCACAGAATACGGTAATTTCAAACTGTTCGTACCCGGCTTTGTCTATTAAGTCTTCAACGATGCGATGGCCGACCATGCCATTACCGATAATGCAAAGCCTTAACATGCTCATTTGATACCCCAGTCACAATATGATGTTAACAAGACTGGGATTAGATTAAAAAAGAACAGAATGGAGAGTTTTGATACAAATCAAAAATCACAGTTAATGTCAGAGGCTAATTGTGCGATTATTTCTTGTACTCCCGGCATGGTTTCTTCAACGGTCACTGCACTCAGCGCAACCCCTTTACGAATATGCTTAACTATCTTAGGATGACGAAACTGTTGAACAAACAAAATATCCCTATCGAATTTGATCAGCATTTTTTTGGCATTTTTCGTTGCCAATGACATTTAATGCGTATACATATTGACACAGAAAGACATAGCAGTATTAGTGTATAAACTTATTTAAATCAAAACGATTAAACGGAGAATGCGTAATGAGTCCATTGAAAGCCGGTGATAAGGCCCCTCAATTCAGCCTTCCTGACCAAGATGGCGAAACCATTAATTTATCTGACTTCAAAGGTCAGCGTGTTTTAGTTTATTTTTACCCCAAAGCAATGACTCCGGGTTGCACCGTTCAAGCATGTGGTTTACGTGACACTATGGATGAACTGAAAAACATCCATGTTGAAGTACTGGGGATCAGCACAGATGCACCTGAAAAATTATTTCGCTTTGCAGAAAAACAGATGCTGAATTTCACGCTACTTTCTGATGTTGATCATCAGGTCGCTGAGCAATTTGGTGTTTGGGGTGAAAAGCAGTTCATGGGAAAAACCTATGATGGCATTCACCGCATCAGTTTCTTGATTGACCCACAAGGCGGTATTGAGCACGTTTTTGATAAATTCAAGACCAGTGATCATCATCAAGTTGTACTCGATTACCTGAAACAGCATTCATCGTGAATCAGTTATACCCAATGGTATAGATAGTCTCATTCACTCCCGTTGCCAGATTCGGTAACGGGAGTGAATAAAAATTAACTCCGACGCCGACGTTCCTGAAAAGCCAAGACTATGGCAGGGATAATATGAAGCAGTGACATACGTATAATATGGCTCGACATCACAATCCCCACATTCAATTTCATTGCTATCGCTGCAAATAACATCGCTTCCATACTGCCAGGCGCCCAAGCCAAGATTAGTAGATCTATCGGGTAATCCATGATCTTTGCCGTCACCAAAGCCACCAGAATAGTGACAATCAGGCTAATAAATACCGCCTGTATGGAAGACCAGATATTATTGATGAGCATGGATAGAGGAAAAGAAGTAAAGCTCACGCCTATCCGCATACCGATCAATGCCATAGATAAGGCATTGAGAAAATCAGGCATAGCCAGAGTTGTATCGGATAATAAGTGCACCAATGCTGCCACAACCAATGAAGTCAACATGTAAGGGGCAGGAACATGAATACGCTCTAACAAGCGCCCAAGCCAGTATCCTCCTACCGCAATTACCGATAACCAACCCATGACACTAAATGTATGGGCGTTAATCGCGTAAGAGTATGACACTCTTTCTGTGATTAGATTGGTTGTAGGGGATGGGTTCAATCCGACAATGACGCTCGCAATGATAATCAACACGACTAACATCAACCAAAAGGGAAGCAGTAAAAAAAATATCCCAGACCTCTTCTCCCTGCAACTCCTTGACCATCAATCCCACAGCACCCCCCAAGACAATCTGGACTACCGTGAGACTTTGTTTGGGAGCTTCAATATTAACCCGAAATCGGTATGCAATAATCACGGCAGCAATTGCCCCAAACATATAAGCCAGAGGCAATCCCAATAATGATAGCCCCCACCCTAAAAGCATACAGGGCACAATACCTAATAGTGAACGCATCCCACCCTTTTCCCCTATTTTCAATTTATTATATTCAGAGTGATTTAGTTTTTAGCACCCCTCACTAGCACCATTTTCAATATCAGATATTGGCTTTTCTTATCATTACCCTTGCTCTTCAATTTTTTCTTCCGGCCAGACATTAATGACAGCCTTAATCAGCGTTGCCAGTGGAATAGCAAAAAAGACGCCCCAGAATCCCCATAACCCACCAAAAATAATGACAGAAAGAATAATGACAAGAGGATGAAGATTAACTGCTTCTGAAAATAAAATGGGCACAAGGAGATTTCCATCTAACCCCTGTACAACCAAATAAGCGATAAACAGAGTCCAGAAATCAGTTCCGAGCCCCCATTGAAACAGAGCCACTACAATAACCGGAATAGTCACAATTACCGTACCAATATAAGGAATGAGTACAGACAAACCAACCAGCACTGCAAGCAACAGAGAATAATTCAATCCAAAAAAGGCAAATACGGCATATGTACAGATGGTTAATATAACCATTTCAGTGACTTTACCACGGATATAGTTAGTAATCTGTTGGTTCATTTCATGCCATACTTTTCCTGCCAAACCGTGATCACGCGGCAATACCCGCTGTAATGCCGCCACCATTTGATTTTTGTCTTTCAATAGGAAAAATACCATTAAGGGGACGAGGATCAGATAAATCGCGAGTGTCAACAAACCAATCAAAGATGCCACTGAAAACTTAAAAACAGATTCACCAGCCAGAGAGAATTTGCTACGCAAATTATCAGCAATCATTTCAATAATACCAGCATCGACTAACGCCGGATAACGAGAAGGCAAAGTGTGTGCATACTCATTGAAACGATTTAACATATTGGGCAAATCAGAAAACAAATTTAATCCCTGTTGCCAGACAGCAGGCGCAATAATCAAGATAACTAATGCGCTGATTCCCATAAAAACAATTAATACAATGGAAACGGAAAGCGCCCGACCACAACCCAGCCTTTCTAATTTCACCGTTGGCCATTCCAGCAAATAGGCCAGAACAATGGCGGCAAGGACAGGTGCCAGAATTCCATTAAAGAAATAAATAATCCCAAACCCGGCCAGCAAAATAATGGATAACGCCACCACCTGTGGATCAGTGAAGCGGCGGTGATACCATTGCATAATCATTTCCAGCATAAATACGACTCCTTGATAACGACACTCAATAACTATTTTTCATTAAAAATTATTACGATTAACGGATTTTCAGGTACCTTTTGCTATCATACACATATCCATGAAATTGGTAGCTAGTTAGAACACATGTTTTATGGAAATTGTTTTCTGGAAGTTATCTTATGGGAACTGTCTTATGAGAATCGCTTTATGAGAAAAATACCGAAAAAATCCCTGATAGCCATCGTTGCCAGCCTGTTATTATTGGGCAATGTCTCTGTATTCTCCGCACCGGCTGAAGATTCACTACCTGATATCGGCACTACCGCAGGAGCAACCCTCAGCATCAATCAAGAATTGGCAATGGGTGATTTATACATACGTTCGATACGGGCTCAGGTTCCTTTGATTTATGATCCGTTGCTGACACAGTACATAAATAAACTAGGTCAAAGATTAGTTCACCACGCAGACTCTGTAAAAACACATTTCCATTTCTATCTGGTCGAAAATTCCAATATTAATGCTTATGCGTTTTTCGGTGGCCATGTTGTTCTTCACTCAGCTCTGTTCCGCCATAGCCGGAATGAGAGCGAGCTGGCCTCTGTCATGGCTCATGAAATCTCCCATGTTACACAACGACATCTGGCGCGCCTGATGGAAGATCAACAGCGCAAAGGTCCCCTTGCCTGGGCTGGTATCCTTGGTTCTATTCTGCTGATGATGGCTAACCCAAATGCAGGCATAGCTGCACTCAGCGGTACATTTGCAGGTTTTCAGCAAAATATGATCAGTTTTACCCAGTCAAATGAGCAAGAAGCTGATCGCATTGGAATACGAATTCTCAGCCGGGCAGGATTTGATCAACATGGAATGCCTAACTTTATGCAAATTCTGGTAGATCAATCCCGCTACAGCTCCAAACTGCCTGAAATGCTCTATACTCACCCATTACCTGACAATCGATTGGCTGACGCTCGTAACAGAGCAAATCAATACCCGACTAAAACCGTTCCTGAATCTCAAGACTTTCTGTTCGCCCGTGTTCGTCTTTTGACATTGTATTCAAACGAAAAACTTTCTAACATTAATCAATTGTTGAACAAATATAGCCAAGGGGCGACTAAAGAGCAGCTCGCTGCTGCTTATGGGCATGCTATTTTGCTTTCTGAAGATAAAAAGTATGCTGCTGCTAAAGCGATCCTGTCTCCACTTCTGGATAAACATCCGGACAATGTTTGGTTCATTGATACAATGACTGACATCGATATCAATCAAAAACACTACGCCAGCGCTATTACCCGATTGCAGGATGCGCTCAAGAAACAGAAAAACAATCCCATACTGCAAATCAATCTCGCAAACACCTATTTTAACGCAGAGCAATACTCACAGGCGTCACAACTTCTGTTTCGTTATACCTTCAATAACCCTGACGATCTCAACGGTTGGGATTTATTGAGAAAAACCGCAGGAAAGCAGGGAAAACATGATGAAGAACTCGCTGCTTATGCGGAATTTATGGCACTACAGGGGAAATTTGACTTGGCTATCGATTATCTCAGCAAAGCCAGTAAATTGGCAAAATTGGGCAGTTATGCTCAGGCGCGGTATGATGCCCGCATTGATCAATTGCGCCAGCTGCAACAAAGCTATAGCCAATATACAAAATGAGGGATTTTTCTATGCGACAAGTGACTTTTTATCACAACCCCCGCTGCTCAAAGAGCCGTGAGACACTTAAACTGGTTGAAGAGTTCGGTATTACACCAGAAATCATTCACTACCTTGATACACCCCCCACAGCAGAGCAACTGACCGTACTACTGAAGCAACTTGGCTTCCAAGATGCCCGCCAATTAATGAGAACCAAAGAAGATCTCTATAAAGAACTCAACCTCGGTGATGATTCACTATCGCAAGAAGCATTGATCCAAGCGATGGCTGAGAACCCAAAATTGATAGAGCGCCCGATTGTTGTTGCCGGCGATAAAGCGCGTTTGGGGCGGCCACCAGAGCAAGTTAAAGAGATTCTGTCCTGATTAATTTTCAGAAACGCTGAACAAAAAAGTGATAGGAATATGTTCACTATCACTTTTACATTCTGTACTCGTTTACTTGCCGCTCAATCAACTCAAAATATCAACTCAAAGCTCAAGGATATCTTTTACAAACGGGATCGTCAGCTTACGTTGTGCCACGATAGAAGCGCGATCAAGCTCATCCAAGGTCTTAAACAGTGTCTGCATTTCCCTGTCGAGCCGTTTCAACACAAAGCGCCCGACATCCTCAGGTAATTCAAAACCCCGTAATTTAGCCCGTAACTGCAATGCCTGAATTTTCTCATCATCAGATAGCGGCTGTAATTTGTAAATTTGGCCCCAATCCAGACGAGATGCCAGATCCGGTAACGTCAGGTTAATCTGCCTTGGAGGACGATCGCCTGTGATCAAAAGGCAGGTCCGGCCAATCTCCACAATTCGATTGTAAAGGTTGAAAATAGCCATCTCCCATTCCTGATCACCTGCAATGCACTCAATATTGTCGATGCACACCAATGATAAATGTTCCATACCATCAAGGACTTCGGGAACAAAATAGGCGCGTTTATCCAGTGGTACATATCCTACAGCTTCTTCCTGTTGGGACAATTCGGCACAGGCGGCATGAAGCAGATGACTCTTGCCCCCGCCATCGCGGGACCAAAAATAGATATAGCTGCCATGTGACTGACTAATGGCCAATTTTATTGCAGCTAATAAGGAAGTATTCTCACCTGCAAAGAAACTGGCAAACGTTTCATCATCTGGCAAATATAATGGCAATGAAAGCTGCGACGGTGTATTCAGAAGCACCTCAAACAGAATGGATAACGAACAGTGCTAAGTCTACCACAGAAAGCCTCTATAAATGAAACGAATGCTTTGTTTAAAACAGGGGTTATTACCGATGTTCGTCGAGCGATAAAATGGATAGTTTACAACCAACAGTATGGCAAAAATTTATTTTTTAATATTGGTATTCTGGTAATCAGAAGATTAATATCAGAACATGTTCCAGAACAAAACCCATTTTCCCGGTTGGCCAGAGATACCCTTTACTAACATAAATTTTATTTCACATCTGACAAACAGATATTCTAATGTAAAAATACAATACAGCTAACTTTAACACATTCATCTTAAATTTTTATTATCCGAGGTTCATATGTTAATGGAAAATATATTACGTGATGTGATACAAAGAACAAAAAATACTTTTATGGGTGGATCAGCCAATAAATTTCATTTTGAAACAAAAAACATTGATAAGCTAGGTCATAAAGGAGACCCTACAATACTTAAACTGCAACATCTTATTTCCAGCCAATCAGATAAACTGAGTAAAACACGTTTTAACGATATCAGAGATTCACGACTCCCTCAACTATATCAATATATTAATGAAATCAAATTCAAAATGAACTTAGTTGGAAATTGTAGTGAACATTGTACTTATGCCTTTCATTATTTAATGAAATGGCATTCATTTGCAATTTTCAACCTTTACAAGGCCATAGACTCCGACCCAGAAAAGAATATATATATCGTCATATATGAAACCACACTTCCTAAGGATCATTCTTTTATCATGATAAGTCATTTAAAAAGTGATGTTTTTTTAGCTATCAAAAAAGGTCTATTTTCACATATCCTGCCGGATTCATGGATATGTGATCCTTGGGCAGAAATTGCCTGTAAAGGAAAAGAATATCCTATTCAATGGCAGAGGAAAATGAAACAATGGGAAGATGAAAGTGTTTTCTTAGCAACAGAGAGTTCTAAAAACTATTCCAGTGCGGTAACAAATAAATATGATAGATTCTTTTCCCCTACGAGACCAGAAGTATACAATATGATTTTATCATATGATAAATTTAAACTGGGATATATAGCTTTTATTGATGGAAAAGGCAATATCAACACACTAGATAGATTAAAAGATAATTCACACAAGGTTCCTTATAACATCAGTGAAATAGAAAAAAAAGAACTTCTTGATATGGGCTTCCCTGATATAGATGAAATAAGATAAATATTAAAAAGGGCTTTTTACAAAGCCCTCATTTTATTAATTTATATAATATGATTTATTCTACTGCATCACACTTTCTATCATTTTTAATCGCTTCTACAGAAGAGTTAATATATTGCTCTTCCGGACGAATAATGCTGATCAGTTTGAAAAGCAGACTCAGGCCAATACCGACGACAGTTGCAAGCGCCATCCCTTTCAATTCTGCTGTACCTATCTGAATTTTCGCCCCGCTGACACCAATAATCAAAATAATGGAAGTCAGAATCAAATTCTGTGCTTTACTGTAATCAACTTTAGAATCAATCAAAACCCGAATACCTGATGCACCAATGACACCATATAGCAGCAAAGAAACACCGCCCATAACGGGAACGGGGATCATTTGGATCGCCGCAGCTAATTTACCGACGCAAGAAAGCAATATCGCCAACACCGCAGCACCGCCAATCACCCATGTACTATAGACACGGGTCAATGCCATAACACCGATATTCTCACCATAAGTCGTGTTAGGTGTTGAACCGAAGAAACCCGAAATCATCGTTGAAAAGCCATTCGCAAACATTGAGCGATGCAGACCCGGATTTTTCAGCAAATCTTTTTGTACGATATTCGCCGTCACCACCAAATGCCCGACATGTTCCGCGATCACCACCAATGCCGCCGGTAAAATCGTCATGATGGCAAACCATTCAAAACGAGGTGTATAGAAAGTTGGCAATGCAAACCATGGTGCTTCACGTACTGGCGTTAAATCTACAATGCCCATAAAGAATGACAGCCCGTAACCCACCAGCACACCAATCAGAATCGGAATAATCGCCATAAAACCACGGAATACGACAGATCCTAAAATGGTTACAGCCAGCGTTACCATAGATATGGTCAAATGGGTCATATTAACTTCCGAACCTGACGCTGGGCGCAAACCCGCCATATCCGCAGCAACACCAGCCAATTCCAGGCCGATTACCGCAACAATAGCACCCATCGCCGCAGGTGGAAACATCACGTTGATCCAACCTCTTCCTGCTACTTTAACAATCAGGGCAACCAGACAGAACAACAAGCCGCAGACAATAAATCCCCCCAATGCCAATTCATATCCTAAAGGCAACAGCAACAGTACAGGCGAAATAAAGGCAAAACTTGAACCTAAATAAGCGGGAATTTTTCCTTTACAAATCACCAAATAGAGTAATGTTCCAATACCATTGAACAATAAAATCGTGGCGGGATTAACTTTAAACAAAATGGGAACCAAAACGGTTGCCCCAAACATAGCAAACAGATGTTGTAAACTTAATGGAATAGTCTGTGCCAAAGGCGGTCGTTCGTCTACCCCAATAGTCCGACGGGTCATGCTTGATATCCTCTTATCTCATCTTGCTAGAAACCAAAAAAAAGCCGACTTCTCAGCCGGCTAAAAATGTTACTTAGTACCAAATATTTTATCGCCTGCATCCCCCAGGCCGGGAACAATGTACCCCTGTTCATTGAGGCGTTCATCAATTGAAGCAGTGTAAAGTTCAACATCCGGGTGAGCTTTTTCCAGTGCAGCAACCCCTTCTGGAGCAGCCACCAGAACCAATACCTTAATGGCAGGGCATCCTGCTTTTTTCAACAGATCAATCGTAGCGATCATGGAACCGCCGGTTGCCAGCATTGGGTCAACAACCAATGCCATGCGCTCATTAATGTCGGAAACCAATTTCTGGAAGTAAGGCACGGGTTCGAGTGTTTTTTCGTCACGATACACACCGACGACACTGATTCGCGCACTCGGAATATTTTCCAGTACCCCATCCATCATGCCCAATCCTGCACGCAGGATAGGTACTACCGTAATCTTTTTCCCTTTAATCTGGTCTATTTCTACCGGACCGCACCATCCATCAATGGTTACTTTCTCAACTTCTAAATCAGCAGTTGCTTCATATGTCAGAAGACTACCCACCTCTGAGGCCAGTTCACGAAAGCGTTTAGTGCTTATATCATGATCTCGCATCAAACCAAGTTTATGTCTAACCAGTGGGTGTTTAACCTCAACGATCTTCATGGGTTTCTCCTAATATAGCCGGCAGATAAAAAATCGCGGGATTATACCGCCTTTTCAGCAGCACGCCACTATCAATCTATTGATTTTTATCAACCACAAGTATTTTTCTTTAATTTTCATTCAGCAGGAATCTTGTATAAAGCTATCGCAAACGTTTGCTTAGGCTGTTAGAATTGCTGCCGTTATGTTTTATTCATAAAAATGCAACCATCTGGGAGCTACGCAGTGACCAACAAAACCTCTCTTAGCTATAAAGATGCCGGTGTCGATATTGATGCTGGCAATGCCTTAGTCAATCGTATCAAAGGTGTCGTAAAACAGACCCGTCGCCCTGAAGTGATGGGGGGATTGGGCGGTTTCGGTGCATTATGTGCCCTGCCTCAGAAATATCGTGAGCCGGTGTTGGTTTCCGGTACAGATGGTGTTGGTACCAAGCTGCGCCTTGCCATGGATCTGAAACGCCATGATACCATCGGAATTGATCTGGTCGCCATGTGTGTCAATGATCTGGTTGTTCAGGGAGCAGAGCCTCTTTTCTTCCTTGATTACTATGCTACAGGCAAATTGGATGTGGATACCGCAGCCAGTGTTATCACAGGCATTGCAGAAGGCTGCAAACAGGCAGGCTGTGCGCTGGTTGGCGGTGAAACAGCAGAAATGCCTGGTATGTATCACGGTGAAGATTATGACGTCGCTGGTTTTTGCGTCGGTGTCGTTGAAAAAGCAGAGATTATTGATGGCAGCCAGGTTCAGGTTGGTGACGCACTGATTGCGCTGGCATCCAGTGGCCCACATTCCAACGGCTATTCTTTAATCCGTAAGATACTCGAAGTCAGTCAGGCAAACCCTGAAACGACCGAGCTTGACGGAAAATCACTCGCAGATCATCTGCTTGCCCCAACGCAAATTTATGTTAAATCAATCCTTGAGCTGATTGAAAAGGTTGACGTTCATGCAATTTCACACCTGACAGGGGGTGGCTTTTGGGAGAATATTCCTCGCGTTCTGCCAGAAAATATGCAGGCCAGAGTCAACGCCGACAGTTGGCAGTGGCCATCAATTTTCACGTGGCTACAGCAAGCCGGCAATGTCAGCGAACATGAAATGTACCGCACATTTAACTGCGGGGTGGGTATGATAATTGCGTTGCCTCAATCTCAGGCAGAGCAGGCAATTTCATATCTGAAAGCATCAGGTGAAAATGCCTGGCAAATTGGTACAATTTCCGAACTCAACGCTGATGATCAACCGGTTGTTATCAATAAATAAATTATAAAGAAACAAATATTGTTCCCAATAAATTTCAAGTTGCAGTCAATAAAGCTGCAACTTGCAAGATAAAGGGTATATCAGTCAATGAAATTTTCAGCTAAGAGAAACCATGAAAAAAATTGTCGTCTTAGTATCCGGCAATGGCAGCAATCTTCAATCCATCATAGATTCCTGCCAACAAAACCGGATTAATGGGAGTATTTCTGCCGTCTTCAGTAATAATGCTGATGCCTATGGTTTGAAACGGGCTGAACAGGCCAATATTCCAGCCCATTTTATTGACCCAAAAGGATATGCTGATCGCACCAGTTATGACATTGCCCTGCTCAAGGCTATCGATCAATATCAGCCGGACTTAGTTGTTTTGGCAGGTTATATGAGAATTTTATCGCCCGATTTCGTCCTGCATTATCATGGACGCCTGCTCAATATTCACCCTTCCCTATTACCAAAATATCCCGGCCTGCATACTCACCAGAAAGCCATTGCAAATGGTGATAAAGAACATGGCACTTCCATCCATTTTGTTACAGAAAAGCTGGATGGCGGCCCAATCATTCTACAGGCTAAAGTGCCTATTTTTGATGGAGATAAGGAAGAAGACGTTATCGGACGTGTCCAGACCCAGGAACATAATATTTACCCTCTGGTCATTGGTTGGTTCCTGAATGGTCGTTTAGCTATGGAAGGGAATACAGCGGTAATGGATGGCAAAATTTTACCGCCACAAGGTTATGCTTCAGAATAATTAATCCCTAACTTACAGCTCAGTGTTAATACGTATTTTGGTTAATGGCTGTTAAGATAATACTTTGCTGTAAGTTGCTGCTTCGGATTGGTTTCTATTTCTATGTCTCTATGCCTTAATACTTCTATTATACTTCCATGCCTAAAGAATCTGGTTGTTTATCTATCTGAAAATATTAGCCCGACAATAATTATTTATCTTGTAATAATTATTTATTCGAACATTATTAGCTATATTTGTACCCGATAGATCTCACCTTGCAGCGCGACGGCAGAGGTGAATGAGCGCAGCCAACAAAGCGGCAATTTGAAAAACCACGGGTATAGAATGAATTCATACAACCCGCAAGAAGCACTGAGGTATCCAATGTCCAGTGATCCAGAAAGACCATCTGTAAATTTGCGCCCCCTTGAGCGGGAAGATCTCCCTTTTGTTCATCAAATTGATAATAATGCCAGTGTTATGCGCTATTGGTTTGAAGAGCCTTATGAAGCCTTTGTTGAATTATGCGATCTTTATGACAAGCACATTCATGACCAAAGTGAGCGCCGTTTTATTATCGAAAGCATGAACTCCAAAGTCGGGTTAGTCGAATTAGTCGAAATTGACTATGTCCACCGCCGCTCAGAATTCCAGATTATCATTGCCCCGGCCTATCAAGGGCAAGGCTATGCTGCCGTAGCCGCCAAACTTGCGATGGAGTACGCTTTTGCTGTCTTGAATCTTTACAAGCTGTACTTAATTGTTGATAAAGAAAATTCGAAGGCAATTCACATATACAATAAATTGGGATTCTACACCGAAGGCGAATTAATCGATGAATTTTTTGTGAATGGCTCTTATCATACAGCCATTAGGATGTGTACATTCCAACACCACTATTTTGCCAATAAAACCCGTGAAGCCCAGACCGATATTTTGGTCGGTTAAACACTTAGCCGTTAAACGCTTGGCCCATTAAACGCTGACCATTAGATTAAATGGAAAACCAAATGGAGTAGTAATGTCCCACGATCGTCTCTATACCGAAAAAGAACTGAGCTGGCTCTCTTTCAACGAACGTGTACTTCAGGAAGCGGCTGACAAAAGTAATCCGCTGATCGAAAGAATGAGGTTCTTAGGGATCTACTCCAATAACCTGGATGAGTTTTATAAAGTTCGTTTTGCTGACGTAAAACGGCGGATTCTTATCAGTGAGGAACGGGGTTCAGCCACCAGCGCCCGCCAATTGTTGAAAAAAATTGAGGCCAAAGTAGCAAAAATAGATCAAGAGTTCGATGAGCTTTATAACGAGCTGCTACTGGAAATGGCCCGTAACCAGATTTTTTTGATCAATGAACGGCAAATATCGCCGAATCAGCAAATCTGGCTACGGCAATATTTCCGGCAACATTTGCGCCCACACATTACGCCGATTGTCATCAATCCAGAAACTAATCTGGTTGAGTTTCTCAAAGATGACTATACCTATTTGGCCGTTGAAATTATCCGTGGTCAAGAAACGCAATATGCCCTGCTGGAAATTCCATCGGATAAAGTCCCTCGTTTCGTTAACCTCCCTCCCGAAATGCCACGCAGACGCAAGTCGATGATCTTGCTTGATAATATTCTGCGTTACACGCTGGATGAAATTTTCAAAGGGTTCTTCGATTACGATACCTTGAATGTCTATTCCATGAAAATGACTCGCGATTCCGAATATGATTTGGCAACAGAAATGGAATCCAGCCTTCTGGAATTGATGTCCTCCACACTTAAACAGAGGTTGACAGCAGAGCCGGTACGATTTGTTTACCAACGTGATATGCCAGATGAAATGGTGGACCTGCTGCGCAGTAAACTAGGGCTTTCCAATGATGATTCCGTCATTGCAGGCGGACGTTATCATAATTTTAAAGATTTCATTAAATTTCCCAATGAAGGAAACCGCAGTTTACTGAACAAACCCATGCCACGGCTGCGCCATACCTGGTTCGACCATTTCCGCAACGGTTTCGATGCTATTCGCGAAAAAGATGTTCTGCTTTATTATCCTTACCACACGTTTGAACACGTACTGGAATTACTGCGGCAGGCTTCTTTCGATCCCAGCGTGATCTCTATCAAAATTAATATCTACCGTGTCGCAAAAGACTCACGCATTATTGACTCCATGATCCATGCGGCACATAACGGCAAGAAAGTCACTGTTGTAGTAGAGCTACAGGCACGTTTTGATGAAGAAGCCAACATCCATTGGGCAAAACGCCTGACCGAAGCTGGCGTCCATGTTATTTTTTCCGCCCCTGGCCTGAAAATTCACGCCAAGCTATTCATCATTTCGCGCCTTGAGGGAAATGAAATTATCCGTTATGCCCATATTGGTACAGGGAATTTCAATGAAAAAACAGCGCGGTTATATACCGACTACTCACTGTTGACCGCAAAACCCGAAGTCACCAATGAAGTTCGTCGGGTATTTAACTTTATTGAAAACCCTTATCGTCCGGTTACATTTGATAATTTGATGGTATCGCCACAAAATTCACGGGCAATGCTCAATCAATTGATTACTCAAGAAATCGAAAACGCCAAAGCGGGTGAAGTGGCCGGCATTACCCTGAAAATCAATAACCTGGTGGACAAAGAACTGGTGGATCGCCTGTATGATGCCTCAGAAGCCGGTGTTAAAGTTCGCATTCTGGTACGAGGCATGTGTTCTTTAGTTCCCAATCAGCCGGGTTTCAGTGAAAATATTCAGGTCACCAGCATTGTCGATCGCTTTCTGGAACACGATCGCGTTTATGTTTTTACCAATAAAGGTGATGAGAAAATATTTCTCTCCTCTGCTGACTGGATGACACGAAATATCGATTATCGCATTGAAGTGGCAGTTTGCCTGCTGGAGCCCATGTTAAAACAACAGGTTATGGATATCCTCGAATTACAGTTCAGTGATACCGTCAAGGCACATTATATTGATAAGGAGTTGAGCAATCGCTATGTTCCACGAGGAAATAAGCGTAAAATCCGTGCGCAACTTGCTGTTTATGATTATCTAAAAAACCTTGAACAACCGGAACCCAGAGCCTGATTTATGCCGTTGAAACACGACACTCCCATGCCCAAACCCCAAGAAATTGCGACTATTGATTTAGGCTCCAACAGCTTTCATATGGTAATCGCCCGTATTGTAAACGGCGCATTACAGGTTATTGGACGTTTAAAGAAGCGGGTTTACCTTGCCGATGGTTTAAACAGCGAAAATGAATTAAGCGAAGAAGCTATCCAGCGTGGTTTGAGCTGCCTTTCTCTGTTTGCCGAACGATTGCAGGGTTTTTCCGCAGATAATGTTTGTTTGGTGGGAACACATAGCTTACGCGAAGCAACTAACGCACAAGAGTTTTTAAAACGGGCAAAAGAAATTATTCCCTACCCGATTGAAATTATTTCTGGTCATGAAGAAGCCCGCCTGATTTTTATGGGCGTTGAACATACTCAACCAGAAAAAGGCCGAAAATTAGTGATTGATATTGGTGGTGGCTCAACGGAATTGGTTATCGGTGAAGACTTCGAACCGCTTCTGATTGAAAGCCGTCGCATGGGCTGCGTCAGTTTTGCCCGTCAATTCTTTCCTGATGGTGTAATCAACGAGCATAATTTCCGCAAGGCGCGGCTTCAGGCCGAACAGAAACTGGAAAACCTTGTTTGGCAATTCCGTACAAAAGGCTGGGATTTTGCCTTGGGAGCCTCAGGAACCATTAAGGCTATCCACGAATTATTGGTGGAACTGGGTGAAAAAGATGGCCTGATTACACCAGAACGCCTCAATATGCTGGTAAAACGGGTTCTGAAACACAAAAATTTCGATTCGCTGGATCTGCCGGGGCTTTCCAATGACCGTAAACGGACTTTTGTTTCCGGCCTTTCAATTTTGTGTGGTATTTTCGACGCCCTGCATATTCAGGAACTGCGTCTATCCCAAGGAGCGCTCAGGGAAGGTGTACTTTACGAAATGGAAGATCGTTTCCGCCATCAAGATATTCGTCAAAGAACCGCCAAAAGTCTTGCTGAACACTACAATATTGACCGGGAACAAGCCGACCGGGTCTGGAACACCGCCAAAAACCTTTATGATCAATGGATAGAGCAAAATCCCAAGCGGGAGCACTCACAACTGGAATCTATTCTGTTGTGGGCTGCCATGTTGCACGAAGTCGGTTTAAGTATCAATCTGAGTGGGCTGCAACGGCATTCCGCTTATATCCTGCAAAATACCGATCTACCGGGGTTTAATCAAGAACAGCAATCGTTACTGGCAACATTGGTACGTTATCATCGCAAGGCGATTAAAGTACATGAGCATCCCCGTTTCTATCTGTTCAAG
The DNA here is from genome assembly GCF_037996725.1 of Xenorhabdus entomophaga. NCBI lineage: Bacteria > Pseudomonadati > Pseudomonadota > Gammaproteobacteria > Enterobacterales > Morganellaceae > Xenorhabdus > Xenorhabdus entomophaga. The sequence goes on along the minus strand of NZ_JBBMXH010000039.1, from coordinate 3,263 downwards.
AAAAAACAGTATCTTCCCATGCTGAAGATATTGCGGTTAGCAACCCTGTTGAATAATCAGCGCCAATCGACCACGATACCGGAAACCCTGAGGCTGGAAACTGATCATAGTCATTGGACGCTCTATCTGCCAGCCAATTATTTAACGCAGAATGCCCTCGTGCAGCTTGATTTAGAGAAAGAGCAAGATTACTGGAGTGACGTGACAGGCTGGAATTTACACATTAAAGAGGAATCGACTTAACGATACACGTTATGAAGAAGAAAAAGAAAACTGTTCAAATTACAAAATTGATACTGCTTATCAGCTTTCTGATTTTATTTGGGCGCTTTATCTATTCATTCGTTGCAGCTCTGGAGCATTACCAGCAAAAGCAAACAAAACAGCAATCGGTGGAATATCTTAGTAGATCAGAAACAAAGTAGTTACTATGCTAGCTTAAGGTCAATGCTCCTGATTATGTTATGGTTATATTATTGTAATTATCCTGTTTTTTTGCCCCATTTTCTGTCTTAAAGGTACATCATGTTACAGCCGGCCTTTACACCTGATAATGCAACCGTTGTCAACCAGCATTCCCAAAAACTGGCGCATGTTCGTCAACGCTTACTTTCGTTATTCATTAACGACAAGCTATTTGTCGATAAATTATTGGGCCAGTCTGATGAACATTCAACCATCAGCGACGAACAATTACTGGAGAAAATAGAGGAAGTCAGTACTCTGCTGGCAGACCTGCATGCTGCCGACATTGCGGATATTCTGGAAGCCTTACCCTATGATGAGCGTCTTGCTTTGTGGCGTTTGATCGACAATAACCAGCGCGGTGAAGTTCTGGTTGAAGCTTCTGTTCCGATCTGGGATAACTTGATTAAAGATATGTCTGACGTCAAGCTGCTGCGCGCCATTGGTACACTGCATGTGGATGAGCAGGCTTACATCGCGGAGTATCTGCCACGTGAAATCACACGCCGCTTACTGACTTATCTGGAGCCGAGTCAACGCAACCGCATCCGCGAAGTATTGCAGTACCATAAAGACAGCATCGGCCAGATGATGGATTTTGAGTTCGTAACAGTACGGGGAAGCATTACGCTCAGCACAGTTCAACGCTTTTTACGTTCCAGAGGCTCAATTCCCGAAACGACAGATAAGATCTTCGTTATTGATCGTAAAAACCGCCTTCAAGGGGAGCTTCCTCTCACAACCTTACTGACCAATGCACCGGACAGATTGGTTTCCGAAGTGATGAATACGGATACCGTGACTTTCTCGCCAGAACAAAAAGGTGAAGATGCCGCAAGTGCGTTCGAACGTTATGACTTAATCTCTGCTGCGGTAGTCGATAATAATGGGCGTTTGATGGGTCGTCTGACCGTTGAAGATATCGTTGATACTTTAAGTGAAGAAACCGATACCAACATCCGCCGCATGGGGGGCCTGAGCCGGGAAGAGGACGTTTTTGCTCCTGTTGGGCAGGCTGTCAAAACTCGCTGGACATGGCTCGCGATAAACCTATGTACAGCTTTTGTCGCTTCACGTGTTATCGGGCTATTCGAACATACTATTTCCCAGCTCGTTGCCCTCGCAACTTTAATGCCTATTGTGGCAGGGATTGGGGGTAACACCGGCAACCAAACCATTACGATGATCGTCCGGGCGCTGGCACTCCATCAAATCCAAACCGGTAGTTTTTCTTACCTGTTATTAAGGGAACTTGGCGTTGCTTTAATCAACGGTATTATTTGGGGGGGAATAATGGGCGTTGTCACTTACTTACTCTACAATGATCTGGCTATGGGTGGTGTGATGACAATGGCGATGATACTGAACCTATTGATGGCAGCCCTGATGGGTGTGTTGATTCCATTTATTATGATGAAATTGGGAAGAGATCCTGCAATTGGTTCCAGCGTAATGATTACAGCAATTACCGATACTGGTGGTTTTTTTATCTTTTTGGGATTGGCAACGCTGTTTTTAGTTTAAGCGCTTTCATATATTATTTTACCCAGCGCATTACAATTGGGAACAATGTAAAAACGCCGATTAAATCATCGGCGTTTATCTCAATTATTAATATACTCTGTCGTCCCAGACGCTATACCCAGAAGTTCCCGCCATATGGTGACGGCAAATAATGTCTTTATATTTAATAGAAACACTTTCTTCTGGTTGTGCTTCCGCATGGTTAACACTGTGCGGATAGTTCGGAGATAACTCAAGAATTGTCGCATCACGACATTCGATAGAATAATATAATTCCTGTGCCCCAGATTGGGCTGTGCGATAAAAGTCAAATTTCAGATTTAATGTTTCATTATCTGAAATTGCCATCATTAATAATGGTGATGATTTATCTTGTGGTTTTACAAATACAATTGGACTATGGTTAACATTTTGTTCTCTGTGAATGGAATGATGTAACCTTAATATAAATATTTCATTCTCATGACCAGACTGATATTTATTACCTATGGATTCAACAGAAGAACAACCTTGCGAAATCAACCCCTGTTTGTCTCCCTGCAACGTTAAATAGATCATATTTGCCATAATAACTTCCTGTTGTGGTTAAGGTTCATAAAGTACGATCAGACCGTGCTAATATAGCCCTAAATAAAGTTAGGTGGGTAGTAAAAAAGTGTGATTAAACTCACTGTACAATAAGAGAATTATCTTAAATTCATTTAAGCAGATAGCCTAACATAAAAATTAACACAGAAATAATACTACTAAATATCATAATTGTCTGAAATTTTTAATTTTTCAGGGCTATTTTTGTATTTTTCCTTAATTTCCTTCTGCAACTCGTTTGCTTTCGTACAATATTGGTTAAGGCCTTCCATTACTTCTTTTTTCCGATCTTCAGGTAAATTCTTACTGTTATTCTTTTCATTTTATCTCTTCTCGCCAAACCAGTTCTGAGAGTAGTCACTATACAGTAACGTTGGTTATTGATATCAGCTTATTTCTGCCAATATTGAATTTCAATTTTTATAAAAAAGGCTATTAACGCTATGAAAATTTACAGATTAGATAGTATGAAAATTATTGAAGCCGGATTGGGGCTGAGTTAACATATTAAGTGCAACAGGTGAGATATTAAAAGGTGAGAGTCAACTGTGATAAATTTCACAGCTCTCACACCAGAAATAGTAGCCTGATATGCATAAACAAATCAGACAGTATCGACAGTTGACTCCAGGACAAAGATATCAGCTTCAAGCCCTACATAACAAGGGATTTCCACAATATCAGAT
>NZ_JBBMXH010000038.1:0-39657 GCF_037996725.1 Xenorhabdus entomophaga | reverse complement strand
ATAATCGTCACAGGCTTCATCCTTGATTTTGATATTAGTTTGGCGACGATTATCAGATCATAAATGAAGCCTTTTTTCTATCTAAAATATACGGTTACTGCTTAAGATCCTGTATATGATTTCAACATATTACGGATCACATAATGTAAAATACCATCATTATAGAAATAAGCCAGTTCTGTACCGGTATCAATGCGGCAATGAGCATCTATCACAATTTCCTCACCATTGGCATAAGTGATCTTCACTGCAATTGTCTCTCCGGGACTAATGTTTCCCAATCCAGCCACATCAATCCTCTCATCACCGGTTAGATTTAATGTATTGCGGCTGATTCCCTGAGGAAATTCCAGCGGCAATACGCCCATACCGATAAGGTTAGAACGATGAATGCGTTCGAAAGATTCAGCAATCACCACTCTGACTCCCAACAGCCTTGTGCCCTTCGCAGCCCAGTCACGACTTGAACCTGAGCCATACTCTTTACCTGCAATAATGGCCAACGGTAACTTTTCTTCCTGATAACGCATGGCAGCATCATAGATGGTCAGTTGAGACTGTGATGGAATATGGCGAGTGTACCCGCCTTCAATACCAGCAACCATTTCATTGCGAATACGGATATTGGCAAATGTTCCCCGCATCATCACTTCATGGTTACCCCGTCTTGAGCCATAAGAGTTAAAATCTTTTGGAGCAACCCCTTGTTCTTGCAAGTAACGTCCGGCAGGGCTATCAGCTTTAATATTCCCCGCAGGAGAAATGTGATCAGTCGTGACCGAATCCCCCAAGATTGCCAGAATGTGAGCCTGGTGAATATCCTCTACAGGTTTAGGTTCAGCCGTCATATCGCTAAAAAAAGGCGGATGACGAATATACGTAGAATCCGGCTGCCAAGAATAAGTTGCTGAGCTTGCAACATCCAAAGATTGCCAGCTTTCGTCACCATCAAACACAGCGTTATACTCTTTATGGAACATTTCCGTTCTGACTTGTTCTACCGCTGCCGCGACTTCGCTGCTATCAGGCCAAATATCTTTCAAATAAACATCATTGCCATCCTGATCTCTCCCGATGGGTTCTTGCGTCAGATCTGTTTTCATATTGCCGGAAAGAGCATAGGCCACCACCAGCGGCGGTGATGCCAGCCAGTTTGTTTTCACCAACGGATGAATGCGCCCTTCAAAATTCCGGTTGCCGGAAAGTACAGCGCCTACCGTTAAATCAGATTGTTTGATTGCCGCCTCAATCGGATCTGGTAACGGGCCAGAGTTACCGATACAGGTGGTGCAACCATATCCCACCAGATTGAAACCGAGTTTCTCCAGATATGGCATAAAACCTGCCAATTCCAGATAACTGGTAACAACTTTAGAACCCGGAGCCAGTGAAGTCTTAACCCATGGCTGACGCTGCAAGCCTTTCTCAATTGCTTTTTTGGCAAGTAAACCCGCAGTCATCAGCACACTGGGATTAGACGTATTTGTACAGGATGTAATGGCAGCGATTACCACCGCACCATCTTGCAGTGAAAAGGTTTGCTCCTCCAAGGTTACGGATACCAAAGATGGATGTGTCTGGTTTTTTTGGATCTCCAATTCCATGGCAGATTGGAAAGCTTGTGGTACATTTCCCAAAGCTACTCTGTCCTGAGGACGTTTTGGCCCGGCCAGACTTGCCTCAACTGTTGACATGTTCAACTCAAGAGTGCTGGTAAAAATGGGTTCATCCCCTGCGTTACGCCACAACCCCTGAGCCTTACAATAGGCTTCAACCAAGGCAATTTCCTCTTCATTACGCCCGGTTAACCGCATATAGTCTAATGTAATATCATCAACAGGGAAGAAACCGCAGGTTGCGCCATATTCAGGCGACATATTGGCAATGGTTGCCCTGTCTGCTAACGGTAAATCGGACAGTCCATCACCATAGAATTCAACAAATTTTCCGACAACACCATGCTTACGCAACATTTGAGTGACTGTCAGTACCAGATCGGTTGCCGTAATCCCTTCCTGTAATTTTCCTGTCAATTTAAAACCAACGACATCCGGGATTAGCATTGAGATCGGCTGTCCCAACATAGCGGCTTCAGCTTCAATTCCGCCAACCCCCCATCCCAGAACCCCTAATCCATTAATCATAGTGGTATGAGAATCTGTTCCAACTAGCGTATCTGGATAAGCAAAACTTTTACCATCCTGCTCTTCATACCAAACCGCTTTCCCTAGATATTCAAGGTTAACCTGATGGCAAATCCCCGTTCCGGGCGGCACAACGCGGAAGCGATTAAACGCCTTCTGTCCCCAGCGCAAAAACAGATAACGTTCATAGTTACGTTCCATTTCAATCTGGACGTTTTCAGTAAACGCCTGCTCTGTGCCAAATTTATCCACCATCACTGAGTGGTCAATAACCAAATCAACAGGAGACAATGGATTAACTTGTTCCACATTTCCACCGAGTCTCAACACAGCTTCTCGCATGGCAGCAAGATCCACCACAGCCGGGACACCAGTGAAATCCTGCATTAACACACGGGCTGGACGATAGGCAATCTCCCTATCTGCATGGGCGTTTCTCTGCCATTCCACCAGCGCTTCCAGATCACCTTCCACAACGGACTCACCATCAAGATTACGCAGAAGATTTTCAAGCAGAACTTTCAGAGATTTTGGTAGGCGGGATATTTCACCCAGTCGTTCGGATAACAAAGGTAAGCTGTAATAGTGATAGATCTTACTGCCAGTAGAGCTACTCTCAATCAATTTACTACTGATAGAGAGCGTTGAAGCACAGTCCGTTTTTAATTTAAACGACATAACTCCTCCATTCTTATTATGATCAGCACACTATCTAACCATAACATATATGAGGACATTTGTTATTCAGTGACCACACATTTTGCTAATCCTCTGTAAATCCTCATTTATTGACAAATTTTGGTGATGCATCCCCAAAACAGATATGTTTTATTTATAACATAAGAGATTAATGGGATTAGAGCTGACGAGGCTGGAATACTACTGGTTAATAGATTTCAAATTACACCTCAATATATGAAGTGTATATTCGAAGTATTCAATTGGTTCAATAGAGATCGGAGAATATATTATGAATATGAAAACGAATGAAAAACGTCAAAATTATTTAAGTTATATACAACAGGCTGATCAATTCTTTTCTGTCGATATTAATAATAAGTTTTCCCTGTCAGATTATAGATTTCACGATACAGATGGCCTTGTACAATTTGTTATCACCTCACAAACTGCCAATAAAATAGGAGTCATGCAACAATTAAATGAAATAAAGAAAACACAAATAGCCCTTTCCTCAATAGTTGCTGACTATATAACCAAATATTCTGATAACAACGGCTCAAAATATAAAACAGATATTGAATTCTGGGAAGACATCATGGCAAAACTGCCATTAATCAGTGTCAGAAGTATGGAAAGTCAAACTTATCATCACGAGATGAAAGGTCTTTCTATCGCAACAAACTTGCTCCAGCTTATCATGGACATAATTGTGGATACATACTCTCCCGCCTTGAAAACTTTCTCTGATTTTCTGCAAAAACAGGGAGATGCCATAAGGATGGGGTTAAAACGAAATAATGATCATTACTCCACGCTTACATTGGCCAGTGTCATTGAAGTCATGGAAGTAGGAGATCAAATTGTGTATGTTCCAAAAATGAAACTTTATAAAATAGATTTTGACAGAACCAACTCTGAAATAACGTCAAACTGTGCTTCCAATGAAAACATTAATGTCGAATTTACTTATTCTACCTGCGTTGCTTTATTTGATTATCAGGCCCTGGAAGATCCCGAAATAAAAACCGCTTTTGATAACTTTATCTTCAAAAATAACAAGTCATCAATAGAAGATTCTGATAGCTTTTTCAGTGGTGAGTTTAAAGCGTAATCAAAAACCTGTCATGGAATAATTGTAATACTAATACGCTTAAGGTAATGTGAGTAAATCTTCACCAGCAATCTTAACTTAAATTTATATGGAGCTATAAAGCTATGCGTATACCTCGTAAGATGAAAATGACAGGCAAAGACAATATTTCTGAATTTATTTCTACGTATAGCTTTGGATTGCTGGTTTCTTCTTCTTTGACTGGCGCTCATCTTCCGTTTGTATTAAATCCTGATGAAGGTGAAAACGGGGTTTTATACGCTCATATCGCCAAAGACAATCCGCATTGGAAAGAACTAGAAAATCAAAGAGTTTTAGTGGTCTTTACTGGCCCACATGCCTATATATCCCCTACTTGGTATGAATCTGCACATGCTGTACCAACTTGGAATTACACCGCCATCCATTGTTACGGTGTCACAAAATTGTTAAGCGATGAAGATACTAAACTGGCTTTGGAAGCTCTGGTGAACAAATATGAAGTTGGCCTGATGGAAAACACTAAATTGATGCCAGAAGAATTTCTCAGTAAAAAACGGCAAGCTATTGTCGGATTTAAAATCGTTATTGATGAAATACAAGCCAAGGAAAAATTGGGGCAGCATAAAAACCAAGGCGATCAAAATGGCGTGTTTACAGCTCTTGGCAACAGTAAAAGTGCGGATAATAAAGAACTGGCAAGCTATATGAAAAAACGCAATATCGGTACAGGCAAATCATCAAATTAAGCAACAGCCCTAATAGGCAGAAAGACGATAATCCTTATTCGATTATTTCCGATTTTTGTGCGAACTTAGCTTTCCTCCAACAATTGGCAAGACTCAAAGACCAACCACCTCCTACTTCTTGGGAGGTGGTTTAATCTTCTTTATGCCATTTTTTGCTTACACTATCGGTAACTCAATATCTTTGAACATTTCTTCGATTTCTTCATTGGTACGTAATGCAATGGCTTTATCCACAACATCACGCGTCAAATGAGGCGCGAAACGCCAAATAAAATCATACATATAACTGCGCAGGAAGCTACTACGCCGGAATCCAATCTTGGTGGTGCTGTAACTGAATTTATCACGCATATCAATGCGTACTAAATCGCTATCCTGAACGGGTTCAATCGCCATACTTGCAATCACACCAACACCCAGCCCCAAGCGCACATAAGTTTTAATTACATCAGCATCAGTTGCTGTAAACACAATTTTAGGTTTCAGGCCGGCTCGGTCAAAAGCAACATCCAGCTCAGAACGCCCGGTAAAACCAAAGGTGTAAGTAACTATTGGATATTCTGCCAATTCTTCAATTGTCACATTCTGCCTGTTGGCGAGAGGATGATCTTTCGTCACGACAACAGAACGATTCCAGTGGTAGCAAGGCAGCATAATCAGATCGCTATAAAGGTGAAGCGCTTCAGTTGCTATCGCAAAATCGCTATTTCCTTTGCACACTTCTTCCGCAATCTGGGTTGGTGAACCTTGATGCATATGCAATGATACGTTGGGGTAGCGCTCAATAAAGCCTTTAATGACAGGAGGCAAAGCATATCTTGCCTGAGTATGGGTTGTCGCTATATAGAGAGAACCACGATCGGGATAAGTGTGTTCACTAGCGACAGAACGAATTGAATCGATTTTTGACAGAACTTCACGTGAAATACGGACAATCTCTTCACCAGCCGGAGTCACGTGTGTCAGATGTTTACCACTGCGAGCAAATATTTGTATTCCCAACTCATCTTCAAGCATCCTGACTTGTTTGCTGATCCCTGGTTGAGAGGTATACAATCCTTCTGCTGTAGAAGATACATTCAGGTTGTGATTAACCACCTCTACAATGTAACGCAATTGCTGTAGTTTCATATCAGCACTGTCCCTAATAATCAAATGTACGAATATTTTGTAGTTTAATCAATTTCTATATTGCTAATAGTTATTCACTTATAACCATATAGAATAGTTATCTTTAGGCATATAACCACTATAACACCTGTTGTATATTTATATAACAAATAATTAGGTTGCGTAACTATAATCAAACATTCATTGCAGATATATTGTGTTTAAATTTTCTTTAAATACAAAAAAAGCCAGTTGTAAAGACTGGCTTTTTAGAAAAAAAAGTTACGTTTTTGGTAAAAAAAGAAATATCTATCTGAATAGATCTCAATGAATTACATCCAGTAAATAAAGATATAATGCACTAATTAGTCACCCAAGTTATTATTTCTCTTTCACTACCCAAGCACCTTCAACAAAAAATGCTGCCCATCCGGTAGCCTTACCATTTTTTTCCGAAGAGACATATTGTTGCTTAGTTTTGCGACTAAAACGCACAACCGTTTTATTCCCGTCCGGGTCAGCAACAGGTGCTTCGGCCAAATAACGCAACTTCTCCGGCAGCCGATCTTTGAATCGAACAAGTTCCTCAACCAATGGCGCACGTGTTTCACGTGATTTAGGGAAGGTATTGGCAGCTAAGAATATTCCCGCAGCGCCATCACGGAGCACAAAATAAGCTTCCGATTTCTCACATGCCAGCTCAGGCAATGGAACCGGATCTTCTTTAGGTGGTGCCACTTCCCCATTACGCAGGATCTTACGCGTGTTTTTACACTCTTCGTTTGTACAACCCATGTACTTACCAAAACGCCCCATTTTCAAGTGCATTTCTGAGCCACACTTTTCACACTCAACGATAGGGCCATCATAACCCTTAATGCGGAATTCTCCCTCTTCAACCGCATAACCATCACACGCAGGATTATTACCACATACATGCAACTTACGCTGGTTATCAATCAAATAGCTGTCCATCGCTGTACCGCATTTCTGGCAACGGTGACGAGCGCGCAAGGCATTGGTTTCAGCATCATCCCCTTCCAGAATATTCAAGATTTCATTTTCTGGAATCAGGTTAATTGTCTGCTTACATCTCTCTTTAGGTGACAGAGCATAACCAGAACAGCCGAGGAACACGCCGGTTGTTGCGGTACGAATCCCCATTGGGCGGCTACAGGTCGGACACCCAATCGAAGTGATCACCATTGGATTCGGACGCATCCCACCTTCGTCAGGATCTTTGTTGGCAACATCAAGTTGCTCACTGAAATTGGAGAAAAATTCGTTCAGAACCCCTTTCCAATTCGCCTCATTGTTAGCAACGTGATCAAGCTGATTTTCCATTCTCGCTGTAAAGTCATAATTCATCAATTCGTTGAAATTCTCTTCCAGACGATCATTGACGATTTCACCCATTTTCTCTGCATAGAATCGACGATTTTCACCCCGGACATAGCCACGATCCTGAATGGTTGAGATAATCGATGCATAAGTTGATGGACGACCAATACCCCGTTTTTCCAGTTCCCTAACCAGTGATGCTTCGCTGAAACGTGCTGGTGGTTTCGTAAAGTGCTGGCTTGGGACCAGTTCCTGCAAATCAAGTTCGGTTCCCACTGCAATTGTTGGCAAGGTGTTATCTTCATCCCCTTTACGCAAAGCAGGCATTACTTTTGTCCAGCCATCAAAACGCAAAGTACGACCTTTAGCACGCAGCTCGAAATCACCCGCTTGAACAGTCAGTGTCGTAGAATCATATTTTGCCGGCATCATTTGACAGGCAATGAACTGACGCCAGATAAGCTGATACAACTTTTGCGCATCAGCCTCCATATCTTTTAATTCTTCAGCCATAACATCAACATTAGAAGGCCGGATAGCTTCATGCGCTTCCTGAGAGTTTTCCTTACTACTGTAGATATTGGCACTTTGGGGTAAATATTTGTCCCCAAAATGGTTACTGATATAACCTCGAACCATATCCAGAGCATCCTGACTCAGATTAGTTGAATCAGTACGCATATAAGTGATGTGACCCGCTTCATAAAGGCGCTGCGCCATCATCATGGTTTTCTTGACACCAAACCCAAGCCGTGTGCTTGCAGCCTGTTGCAACGTTGAGGTAATGAATGGTGCACTCGGCTTACTGGAAGTCGGGCGATCTTCACGATCGATCACCTTGTATCTTGCTTTTTCAAGCAGAGATACTGCAGCCTGCGTTTGTTGAGAATTTACTGGCTTAAATGCTTTTCCCTTTTCATGGGTCACTTCCATATGGAGGGAAATGTCTTCTTTAGCCACTAAATCTGCGTGTAATTGCCAGTATTCTTCCGGCACAAATGCCTTAATTTCACGTTCACGCTCGACCACGAGGCGAACCGCAACGGATTGAACCCGTCCAGCGGACAATCCTCTGGCAACTTTTTTCCACAACAACGGTGAAACCATATAACCCACAACCCGATCCATGAAACGGCGTGCTTGCTGGGCGTTAACTCGGTCAATATTCAATTCACCGGGTTTATCAAAAGCCTGAGTGATTGCATTTTTAGTGATTTCGTTGAACACAACCCGACTGAAGCGGGCATTATCCCCGCCAATCACTTCCCGCAAGTGCCATGCAATGGCTTCCCCTTCGCGGTCAAGGTCAGTTGCGAGATAGATATGCTCGGCTTTTTCAGCCAGCGTTTTCAATTCTGCGACAACTTTTTCTTTGCCCGGCAGAATTTGATAATTTGCTTCCCAATCATGGTAGGGATCAACACCCATGCGACTTACCAGTGCTGTTTTCTCATCTTTTTTTACTTTCTTTTTATTCTTATCGGTAGATGAGCTTGAACTCTTTTGACTCGCTGCACCACTCGTAGGCAAATCACGGATATGACCTACACTGGACTTAACAACGTAGTCATTCCCCAGATATTTATTGATTGTTTTGGCTTTTGCCGGGGACTCCACTATAACAAGCGCTTTGGCCATAGTTACCTTTACCTAATTATCTTCTGTTCAGATGGCGAAAATCACGGCGTTGTGTTGCGATATATAAAATAAAATCTCTTTTTATATTGCGATAGATTTGCAAGATATCAACTAATTTTTATCTTGTACTTTTGTTTAAGCGCAAAACCCTTTGAAATATTTAAGGTATTTTATATATCAACACAGACCATGCAATAGTATAATTTATACCGTTGTAAACAAAATCTTCCATCTGCATGACGAAAAGTCCACACTCTACCTGATAAAAAACGATGCGCAACAACTTATTTTTTGAAGGAGCATAATAGATGCAAACTGAAACAATGCCCATCAAGCGGGAACAGTTACTGAAAGAAGCAAATGAAATCATTAAGAACCACGAAGATTTTATACAAGGGATATATGCCGAGAGTGTAGAGCAAAAAGACGGGGTATTAGTATTTAAAGGTGAATACTTTCTGGATGAATCCGGATTGCCCACAGCAAAAAGTACCGCTGTATTTAATATGTTTAAACATTTAGCACATATACTGTCCGAAAAGTATTCTTTAGTCGATTAAAAAACAACTCGCGTTATTCCTGACCAGTTATCAATAATTATGCGGGCAATAAAGGATATAATCATAATTCCCCCCTCTATTTACCCGCATAATTCACCCGCATGATATTCACAACGCCTGTCTTAAGACGGGATTCACGCTATTATAACAGTGGTTTTTCTCCCCTTTGCCACCAGCGCATCAATAACTTATCGACATTCTCCATCGCGCTGCCCATGAAACGTTCAACCACACGTTTGCGACGGGAATAACTGACTCCAATAACTTCACAGTGCTTGATCTTTTCGATCAGGAAGTCATCACTGACACCCACTTCATCAATCAGCCCATTTTCTTTTGCTTGTGTGCCATACCAATATTCACCCGTAGCCACTTTATCTACATCCAAAGATGGACGGTGCTGATGGATAAACGATTTAAATAATTTATGCGTTTCATTCAGATCTTCCTGAAACTTCTTCCGTCCCAGATCGGTATTTTCACCCAAAACAGTCAGGGTACGTTTATACTCTCCGGCAGTATGCAGTTCTACATCGATATCATTTTTCTTTAAGAGCCGATGAATATTGGGTAATTGTGCAACAACACCAATAGAACCAATAATGGAAAACGGGGCAGCAATAATGCGGTCAGCCACACAAGCCATCATATAACCACCACTCGCAGCCACTTTATCCACAGCAATCGTCAGACGTATTCCTTTCTGCCGTAAACGAGCCAACTGAGACGCAGCCAGCCCATAGCCATGAACTACGCCTCCCGGGCTTTCCAGACGCAATAGAACTTCATCTTCTTTATCTGCAACGGCGAGTACTGCACTGATCTCTTCACGAAGGGAATCTACTTCATGAGCATCCATACTACCTTTAAAATCCAAGACATAAAGATTCGGCTTCTGTAAGCCTTTCAGCCCTCCTTTAGCCTCTGCTTTTTTCTGCTTGGCATCATTTTTTTGCTGTTTCTTCAACGCTTTTTGCCAGATTTTTTTCTCTTCTTCACTCATTCGAGCCTGCTGCATCTGACGCTGTTTTTCCTTATATGACTTACCAAGATTGGTAAGTTTCAATTCCCCTTTGTGCATTGTTTTACGTACACCTAATCCGATACAAACTACCGCCAAAACGACAATGGCTAAAACAACCGTGAGCACTTTGGCTAAGAACAATCCGTATAGAGACAAATATTCCACAGACCCACCTTTATTAACTTATGATGAACAATATGTTTCATTCTAACCAAAAACCGAAAGCCGCGCTCTAACAGTTTACTTAACCTAATCTCAATTAGCGTGCTACTCTTTTGCCAATTCCGGCAAATTTGACGGGGACTTTAAGTTTTGTTCTGATGAAGGACGCATATGCCATCTTGAGATGGCAATCTATATGTAGAAATAAATAGATTGACAAGCAACACAGGAAAATTGCCCGATGTTTGATTACCACCCCAATAGTGACCTGCTGCAACAAAAAATCATTTTAGTAACCGGTGCTGGCGATGGCATTGGATGCGAAGCCGCACTGACTTATGCCCGTCATGGTGCTCAGGTTATTTTGCTCGGACGCACTACTGCAAAACTAAAAACCGTTAAACAGCAGATTGAAAACGATGGCGGTTTACCGGCTGATATTTATACGATGGATTTGCTGACTGTGACCGCAGAAGAATGTCAGGCGTTTGCGCGTGAATTGGCACAGCGTTATTCCCGTTTAGATGGCGTTTTACACAACGCAGGGCTGCTTGGTGTTGTCGCACCGATCATAGAACAGCCTGCCCAGCTTTGGCACGAAGTCATGCAAGTGAATGTCAATGCTACTTTTATGCTGACTCAGGCATTAATTCCTCTTTTATTGGAATCCACCTGTGGTTCTCTAGTCTTTACCAGCTCCAGTGTCGGCCGGGAAGGCAGACGCGGTTGGGGAGTCTATTCTGTTTCCAAATTTGCCACGGAAGGTCTGATGCAAGTTTTGGCACAGGAATATCAGCATACTTCCCTGCGCATTAACTGTATCAACCCGGGAGGTACCCGCACCAATATGCGGGCCAGTGCCTTTCCTGATGAAAACTCAGCCAAATTAAAAACACCGGCGGATATCATGCCTGTCTATCTTTATGTCATGGGCGATGACAGCCGCCATGATTCTGGTATCAGTTTTGATGCCCAACCCGGTCGCAAAGCAGGGCCTGCCGAATAATGACCAGAGATAATAGCCAGTACCAAAAAAGGCAACAACGCCAGAAAGAGAAAGTCGATGCCCGTATTGAAGCAGCACAACAAGAACGAGGCATAGTCATCGTATTTACCGGAAACGGTAAAGGGAAAACCACCGCTGCATTTGGCACTGTCACTCGTGCAATTGGGCATGGGCAGCGTGCTGGTATTATCCAATTCATCAAAGGGACATGGGAAAGCGGGGAAAGGAACTTACTGGCACAACAGGGGGCTGAATTTCATGTGATGGCAACAGGTTTTACATGGGAGACACAAAACCGTGAAACAGATACCGCAGCCTGCCAATCAGCGTGGAAACATGCCCTGAGGATGTTATCTGATCCTTCGTTGCACCTTGTCGTGTTAGATGAATTGACTTATATGGTCAGTTACGGCTATCTGGAACTAACCGATGTCCTGACTGCCCTAAAACAACGACCTTCACATCAGAGTGTAATTATCACCGGACGAGGATGCCATCGGGAATTGTTGGAATACGCCGATACGATCACAGAAATGCGTCCGGTAAAACATGCTTTTGATGCCGGAATCAAAGCTCAGAAAGGCATTGATTGGTAAACAAATCCGCTGTTTCAAATAGAACCAGCATCAATACTGACGTCAACTGAAACAGCGGATTGAGAAAATTAACGACCTTTAGGCGTTGTTTTTCTTCCTGCATTCTGACGGGAACTGCTTGCAGGACGTTTCCCCGATGGACGGGATGCAACCTGCGCATGTCGTTTTACTGCACGGCGAATTTGGTTAGCCTTGATGCGACGTTGATCACGTTCAACGGCAACTTTGGTCACAACCTCTTCGCCTAAACCGACCAGTTGACGTAAATAGTTAGTCTGTTCCAGCCCCAACTCAGTCCAACCACCGCGCGGCAAACCTTTCGGCAGATTGATATCACCATAACGCACACGTATCAGGCGGCTAACCTGCACACCAACAGCTTCCCACAAACGTCTGACTTCGCGGTTGCGGCCTTCTGTCAAAGTAACGTTGTACCATTGGTTGATGCCTTCTCCACCTTTGAACGTGACAGTTTTGAATGAAGCCGGGCCATCTTCCAATTGCACACCTTGCGTCAATTGACGAAGTTTTGCATTATCCACTTCACCAAAAACACGAACCGCATATTCACGTTCAACTTCACAGCTTGGGTGCATCAGGCGATTTGCCAATTCCCCATCAGTGGTAAACAGCAATAATCCGCAGGTGTTGATATCCAGACGCCCTACTGCGATCCAACGTGCACCTTGCATTTTGGGTAGGCGGTCAAAGACAGTCGGACGGCCTTCAGGATCATGGCGGGTACACAATTCGCCTTCCGGCTTGTAATAAGCCAGAACACGGCAAACAGTTTTCTGTGGTTCTTTGATAGTTAAAATCCGCCCATCCAGACGAACTTTTACTGAGGGTTTAACTTCGATTCGATCACCCAACGTTGCGGTCTTGCCATCAATGCTAATGCGCCCTTGTTGGATATACCCTTCAATTTCGCGACGGGAACCATGACCAGAACGCGCGAGAACTTTTTGTAACTTTTCTGTTTTATCGCTCATTGAGCAACCTCTGTTGTCGCCTTCACAGGCGTCGTGCTTAAAATAAAAAAAAACGTCAATTACTCACCTTATAAAAAAGGTGTTACATCACCTTCGCCTTCGCGAAGAATTACTGGTGAATCACCAGTTAAATCCACTACTGTCGTCGGTTGCTGCCCAAGATAACCACCGTGAATGATTAAATCAACTTGTTTACTTAATGAATCCTTAATCTCTTCGGGATCGGACTCAGCAAAATCATTTCCGGGTAAAATTAAGCTACATGACATCAGTGGCTCACCCATCTCTTCCAGCAACGCCAAAGCGATAGGATTAGAAGGAACACGCAACCCGATGGTTTTACGTTTTTCATTCATCAAACGACGGGGGACTTCTTTCGTCGCTTGTAAAATAAAGGTGTAATTTCCCGGCGTGTTATTTTTGATCAATCTGAACGCCTGATTATCCACATGAGCATAAGAGGCAATTTCAGAGAGATCACGACACATCAACGTAAAATTGTGGTGTCCTTCCAATTGCCGAATACGGCATATGCGGGTCATCGCATCTTTGTTTTCGAGGCAACAACCCATGGCATAGCCTGAATCAGTAGGATAAATGACAACACCACCCTTTTTCAGCATGTCCACACTCTGGTCAATAAGACGTTTTTGTGGATTATCAGGGTGGATATAAAAAAACTGGCTCATAACGATAACCTCTACTTCTATGCAGTCCCAATCCGTGACCAGTCGTGCCATATCGGTACAACATCACCGGGTAACCACAAGTTGCGCCCTAGCTCTATCCATGAACAAGGTTGGTGAAAATCCGATCCTAATGATACTTTCAACCCATATTCTCTTGCCAGTTGACCAAGTTGTTGTCTTTCATTAGGGGCTTGCTGGCACTGTGCAACTTCCATTGCATCACCACCATATTGTTCAAAACAGGCTATTAATCGTTTTAGCCATTTCATTGACAAACCATACCTGCCGGGATGAGCAATTACAGCCTGCCCCCCTGCCTGATGAATGGTTTCAATTGCCTGCTCAATTGTACACCATTGTGGAGGAACATAACCGATTTTCCCCCTCGCTAAATATTTTTTGAACACTTTTGGAATAGTCGGTTCAATACCCGCTTCTACCAGATAACGGGCAAAATGGCCGCGAGTAACCTGCCCCCCATTAGCCAGACGGGATGCACCTTCCCAAGCATCGGGAATACCTGCTTTAGCTAAGCGGCGACCAATTTCAATACCACGCTGTTTCCTTAAATCAACCTGATTAGCTAAAAATTTTCTTAAGGAAATAGAGTTGATATCAATATTTAAACCAACAATATGAATTTCAAAACTCTCCCATAATGTCGAAATTTCAACACCGGATGTCAGTGTCAATGGCAGATTATTTTGCTGGATATGATTTAAGGCAGGAGGAATTCCTTCCGTCGTATCATGATCAGTGATTGCCAGCACATCAATGCCCATGGAAATGGCTCTGTCCACCAGCTGTTCAGGTGATAAAACCCCATCTGAAGCAGTCGTATGGCTATGCAGATCATAGCGCCTTGTCATTTCACTGGCAGCTTCAGTCATTGTTCTGTACCTGTTTTTTGGGATGGGAAACTAAGGGTACTCTCTATCAAATTCTATCAAGCGATATCAAGCACAAAGGGGGATGATAACATAGAGGGTGAGATTGAAAGGATTTAATAATCTATTCTACTTTTACATACGATAGTGATCAAACACAAAACTAAGTTTCACTATCTTATGGCATCATGCGGCTGCCAAACTACAGCCGCATTTTAAATTTCAAGAAATTTTTAAGGCGGAATTGTCCATCACCCACAATTAAAAAAAGAAAAAGGAAGTTCTACTTCACAAAAACGATGATAATAAGATTCTCTTTTAGAGTAAGTTTTTTGTCCACAAAATGATGTAGAAACAGTTAGATACTGAGGTCCAAATACACTACGGCCTACCTTGAAACCCCAGTTTCCTTCATCATCAGAGGTTATACTTCCTTGATTGATATCTATAGGTATGTCCTTCATAGAAGGATAATCTAGCGTTGTGCTGTGAATTTCGTAAGAAACCGTCACCTTTGGCTGAGTTTTTCCTGATATCTCAATGGAACCTGGATTACCAAATGAACCTAAGTTATCTGTTGTTTTCGGTTCAATAATCGTTATACCAGCCGCATTCACTTCTTTTTTCTTAGAACTCCCAATAGCATGACCATTAGGTGTAAAGAATTGAGTCGCTTCTACCTGATATGTTCCCAACTGAGCATTATGTACACTACAGCTCCATTTACCATCCGTTTTTGAAGCCTGTATTGGACCACAGTCCCAATAATTCCCATTTTCAGATTTTGCTTTCAAAAAAATATATGAGCCTTTCGTTGCTGTTCCCGTAATTGGAATAGAAATAATTCCATTACTTTCCATAGTGGGAGTATATTCTACTGGCATTTTAACAGTTTTTCTTATAAGTGGAGCTATACAGATCGGCTCAGCCGTACTATCAATGGTAATATCCGACAATCCATATATCACTTCATAGTTCCGTATTACTGGATTACCTGGGAATTCATCATCCACCCACTGCTGTGCGAAAAGCCGATAAGCACCGGGAATAGACTTCACGGCATCAGGACACGCCCAATCTTGATTCTCATCGACGTAAACATCACAGATCCTCTTACCTGCAATAGAAACGACGACAATGGCGCCAGCCTGCCCTTTGCCACTAATGGCATATGTTGGCGTTGCAATTTGCTCTCCTTCTGCTGGCTGAAGCACACTCATTTGTAAATTAGGCCCATAACGCACCTTAAAACTTCTGTTAATCTGGGAACCCGCATCATCTACCACCGCTACATCATAATCCCCCGGCACAGAACTGTAAGGCCCGCATGTCCAAGTGTAATCTTCCTCATTGAGCTGAGCGATACAATCATCATTACCCCCAAATGCTTGTACCGTGACTGTTTTGGCATTACTTGGCATCGTACCGCTAAAGGTATATGAAGGTGTTTTTATCACTTCATCTTCTTTGGGCGTTTCCACTGTTAACGCTGTTTCGCCAGCAGCAGGTTCAATCTTAAAAGTGACTTTCGCTGTAGATTGACGCACCTTATCCAAAAAGGCTGTTGCCACCAGTTTTTGTTCTCCTTTAACTGCGGTATCCAGACCATCAAGCCATTCCCAATTGCTCTGTTCATCCACAGTGACGCCATTTTTACAGATCTGGGAAAGTACTTTTTCAGCCAGACAAACGGTTGTTCCCGGTTCGCCTGTCCCTCGCGGTAAAATATTTTCAAGGTGTCGGTATACCCCACCATTATGCGGTTGAGTGATAACTACAGGTTTAATGGTTTTAGTCTGAACTTCAAAAGAGATTTGCGATGTTGAATTTAACTGATCACTGATAAATTGATCAGCAGAAAGGGTATATTTACCGTCTTCGGGCTGATAAGGCCCACAGGACCATTGACCCGATGAAGCATCAACAGTGGTATTACAATTATCAGCACCACCGAAGCCCTCAATATATATCTGAGCACCCTTTTCTCCCGTGCCTGAAATAGTAAAAGGCAGTTTTGTTATTTTTGCTCCATGCACCGGGTTTTTGATTTGTATTTTTGATTTGGTGACTTCGTACTTACGCCTAACCTGTGAGGTTCTTTCATAAGTATCGCCTAATTCTCCCAACTGAGCTGAACCTGTTTTTTTATATTGAGCTGCATAAAGGAAAAACTTCCCTTCGTTGATTGCTGTCAGAATGGGATTATCAGGACATGTCCATTTTCCTTTTTCATCCACCGTTGCTGTACAAATTAATCCACTACTTGAAATCGGAAACGTTACTTTTTCTGGTGGCAGGAGATATTCTGAACCCGCAACAAAAACGAGTTGACCGGGGCTTCCCTGACCTTTAACAGAAATTCCGTCATTTAACCTATATTGCGCATCTGGTTCAGGTTTAGTGATACGCATCGGGACAGTAAAATTCCATTTAATAGGCTCACCGACGTTCACACCATTTTGAGTTTCCTGTAATGTCATCACATAAGTATCGCCTCCGAAAATATCTCCCGGATGAATTGTGAACTCCCAAAAGAAGCCAAGAGCACCGCTCAGTAATTGTCCTGCTTCACCTACTGCAGCAAAAAATCCACCAATCAAACTACTTAGAAAACCGCCAAATCCACCGCCACCACTTCCTCCACCAGCAGGTCCACTAAACGTGCCAGAAAAGTTGATGGGATTATCCGGATCAACAGTTGAATTATTCTTGGGATTATTTATTTCAAATTTTTTCTGTTCGGGTTCGTCATCATCATTTTTATCTTTAATCGTAATGTGTGTGACATCGGTGGCGACAACTTTTCCTTCTTTTATCAATTCGGAGGTTAACTCATAAGTGCCTGCCGGGAAAATGATTGGTTTACCACATTGCCAGTTACCATTGTCACTAACCACAGCCCCTGTACAGATAACTGTTTCATTACTCAGATTTTGATTGTTTTTTTCCAACGCTAATGAAGGGGCAATCTTACGTCTTTTAATAGCGACTTCATCTCCTGGTACATTAGAACTTCCTGACAAAAAACTTGTGCTACCTACAGTATCTGTTTCTCCTTCAGAAGGTGTATTAATTTTAACTTCTGGGGTTTTTATACGAAAATAGCTTCTTTCAGGAAGTAATCGCATCCAATTATTTTTGATATTATTCAATCCCACTGGATGATACTTATCTGCCACTTCAATATAATAGAGTCCATCCTTCAATTTCAATGAAGAAAGAAGAAGAATATCCCAAGTTGGAAAATTATTTTCCCCTGAATAAGTTTTATATTCTATTGGAATTTCATCAGAATATTCCCCATTTTCTAATGGAATCTTTATATAAATCTCTTTCTCATCTTTTCCTTTACATTTAGAAGCTTCTGAAACAGGAGGTGAATTATCTTCTTTCTTCATGCAGATAGAGTATTCTGAAGGTAATATCTCATCTTTATTAGGTAAAGTGTATTCTTCATTATCACCACCATAGCCAGAGAATTTTTGATTTTTAAGTTCAGTTGATACAATTTCATTTGGACTATCATTGCTATACTTATTAATAAATGTAGGTTTAAAATATCTTCCTCTGAAATTTTTTTCCGTACGCAATGTTTTATTATCAAGGGGATCAACTCCTTCAACTTTTTGTATTGCATCTACTTCAATATCGAATAACCAAAAAGTGGAGTCTTCAGTTCCCCCTGAAGAATTTAACAAATAAAACCCCCTACTATTAACTCTATTATCTTGGCAATTCACATTCCCTCTTTTAAAAACACAAACACGATTAGCATTCTCATCATGCGAAACGTCAAGATCCAAGAGTTTTTTATATTTATGAATTGGATTTTTTTCTTTTAGAGATAATTCTATTGCTGTAACAGTTTTCTTTTTCGAAAGAGATATATTAACTTGATCATAAAGATTTACGTCTTTTGTATTTTGATTTGCCGTTATTCTAATACCTATATTTTCCTCCTCAAGTTCTTCTTTAATTTCCTGAATAAGTTCAGTTCGTACAGTACATAGCCATTTACCATATTCATTTGTTTTTATTGGTTCATTTTTCCTAATCTCTTGACATAATTCCTTTCCTTTATAACCATAACCATTTGAATTAACTTGCAATATCACTTGAACTTCTGAACTAGGTTCAGCATAACCACGTAACCAAATATCCTCAGTATAAATAGTTAATCCATCAACCGGGTAAATGATTCCAAATTCTTTCGCAACAGAAGGTATTTTTGCTTGTACAGTATCTTTTGTCCATGTTTCACTTTTCGGTGACGAGTCTGAAGTCTCACTGGCACTGATAGTTACCTCATAATTTCTTGTTTCATCTAGATCTTTAAAAAAACTCTCACGTGGAATAGTGCATTTCCATTCCAGAGAATTATTAACTTTACATTCAACTGAGCCTTGTAAAATATCATCGATAGAATAAACAAGTTGAATTTTACTCGACGCCTTTCCAAAACCTTTAATAATAATATCTTCATCTCGCTTTCTTAAATTAGCATTCCAATCTGGAGTATAAATCCAAATATGTTGCATGGTACTGGAAAACCACTTTATAAGTCTCAAGGAGGAATCTGAATGCTTATCAGTTACATCTGAAACTAAGACAGGAAGATAATTATTCTCCCCATTTCTCCCTTTAGCCATTTCGTCTCCAAAAGAATTCACACCAATAATGGTGTCATCCCAAAAAATTGGGCCTCCAGAGTCTCCGGGTTGTGAAATACCTGGACTGAGTCCTTTATTTTTATTTGCCTCTATAATAATCACCTGTTTTCCATTAGCATCGGAAACAGAGGTTAGAATTTTCACATCAGCTCTATATTGAGTGCCATTATTTGCTTGTTGTTTACCTGTATTTTCATCAATACCCTTAACACCATAACCATAAATAGAAGCTTGATAATAATTACTGTCCAGCTTTTCATAAGCTCCATCGTAGTTAAAGAAGCGACGAACACGACCGTAACGTTCTTCTATTATTGGTTCTTCTATTATTGGCTTTTCTAATCGTATAATAGCGAAATCATTATAACGGTTATCGTCATGAGTATATTTAAAAAAACTATAGCGTGATGCAGTGCCTATTTCCTTTTCTTTATAATTTTTAATAATATATTCTTTTGTTTTTTTAGCATTCATTTCACAATGTGCAGCAGTAAGAACATATTTCTCAGATATCAAAGAGCCACTACATATAAAATTCAATTCACCTGTAGTATTCTTATGAAAAATACTAACAACCCAAGGTTTACATTTGACATTATTGTCAGGCTCACAACTTTTCTCTCCTCCTATAATAGTTTCTAAAGGTGTGGATTTCAACGCGACATCAGAAAACGACGCACCACAGTAAATTAGGAAAAACAATATAGGGATAAGTCTAATAATAAACATAACAGTCTCCTTAAAAATGGAGTAATAATTATTCACGCTCAATACAAGTCATCTTAAGTTCACCACCAGTACACTCTAATAATTTTTTCTTTCTCGCCACATAATCACTATTACCGCTAACTTCATTAAAGTTAAAAGCATATGTACCTCTTCTGGCATAGTGTTTTTTCTTTGCTATCCATATACCCTTTTTATCTGGAGTCACATCTTCTGATTTTTCTCCTAAGTCCCCAACTATAAGTGATATATCAATTCTTGGTTCAAGACTTTCGATATATGGCATAGATGTTCCATCAAATACCGTGAATACACTGTCATTTTTAGCTTCTACGGAAAAAACCTTAGAACTCAATATAGTCACTGTTTTACTTTCTTGATCAGAACTATCACTCGCCTTAATTTCTATAAAACCTACAGGGATATCTTTAGCTTCAACTGCCCACATTCTATCTTTAGCAAATCCATCAATAGGCTGGATTGGTTGGTCTTGAGAATTTAAAAGTTTCATATCAACCGTAATTTTCCCATCAGTAGCCTTACCACTGATTGAGATATTTTGTGTATCATCAGTTGTTGAAGAAACAACTTCATGATCTTTAGGGTTGGTTATCTCAATCGAACAGTTCACTGTATGATAGGAAATATTTGTTCCTACTAAACTAGGTAAAGTTGTTTTACTATCAGAAAGCATAAAAAATGCATTAACAGATGCATTATAATTAATACCGCAAACAGCATCTAACCCTTCCAAAATCCATTTACCCGTTCCAGTGTCAATATTTGGAGTGTAACTCGTTGTCGGTGAATAAATTGTTCCATCCCTTTTATAACCTGTTATTTTCACCCGCATCTCTTTTTCATGATCAGCCGTATCACTGTTCACTAGACCTGATAAACTATATTTTCCTACCGGGATAGTTTGTCCATTCTGGATAGAAGTGATTGTTGCTTCACATGGCGGGCCATTGAAAGTAACTTCAGAATTTTCTATATCTCTAATGCTAACTGTTCCGGTAATGCCACAGCTTATCCAGAGTTGACCTATCCAATTTTTATCACCCCCTGTAGATTGAACTGAATAATTATATGGATTGAAATTGGTAATGATTTCAGGAAAATCACCGTCTTCCATCATACCTTTTCCTAAAATTGTAATATAGTTGTTCTCAACTGTTGAGTTCGGTTCAGGTGAGGTAATTATCGGAGGTTCCCAAGCGTTATAATCATCGATAGTTATAACAATATTTTTAGCAGCAGGGTAAACTTCCATATTCTTACAATCTTCACCATCACAAGTTGCTGTAATATCAAGTGGGCAGTCATTATTATTTTTGACATTAATGGCAGTTGACCACTTTAAAGCCCATATACCAAATGATACTCTAAATTCAATATCACATGATTTATGTGCACTTCCATATTCATAAATAGTAGTATTCCACTTTATAAATTTATCTTCAAACTCACACCCCCACGGCCACCACCAAAAAGGTTTAAAACTATTGGAATCTTCAATGTTCTCTTGATGTATATTTTTAGGTTTCAACGTAATATTTTTATCTCCAGTTTTATACATACACTTAAAATCTTCAATTTTAATTTGCAAATCATAAAACTGACTTCCATTCTCAAAAGTCATATTATAATCTGTTGATAAATCACTTCTTTTTCCGTTATTTTTTGAATTACTATCATATTTATTTAAAACAACATTATTACTCATTAATTCATTTGCATAAGAATTATTAAAAAAAATAATAGCAACAAAAAACAATACATTATGTAAGTTTATTTTCTTTGTTTTCATAAAGTCAACCCTCAATTAAAAGTGATGCTATCATTTAAATTAAAACGGCACTTTTAAATCACGCCAAGTCTATTAAAGCTGATTTACAACTGGATAGCTCTTATAAAAAAGTGCTTTAAATTTGTATAATTGTATTACATGCATAATTAAATATTTAAGCACACATCAATATATCTTAAATAGAATTTAATTTTAGTTTTTATAAAAAACTCAACCCATTAAGTTTATTTATTAATAGGTTTGACTATAGATAGTAAAAAAATCATTGACAAGCCAGCCATGAACCAGTTTACTAGTACGGTAGATATTCTTAACTAAAATACCATTTAAAAGATAAGGCATTTTAAAATGATCGTACTTATGCAAAAAGCGATGCAAATCAGTGGTTGGTGGCACAACTTCCCATTCAGGGCGGTTGGCTCACGCACATAAGTACAGATATGCAAGTGCCAAAACCCGCCTAAAAAGCGGGTTTTTTTATAACTTGAGTTTTTGTGAACGAAGGTAATAACGAGGGGATAAATATGACTGGCAAAGAATTTAATATCTCTGTAAATCAGATGGATACTGCTTATAAAACAGATCCCACACTGCTTTTCCATCAGCTTTGTGGCAATCGTTCCGATACGTTATTGTTAGAGTCTGCTGAAATCCACAGTAAAAAGAGCCTCAAAAGTATGTTGATCATTGATAGTGCCATGCGCATTACCGCCAACAAACGCCAAGTTACTTTTGAGGCGCTCACCAAAAACGGTCAAAATCTGCTTCCCATACTCGCTGATTTACTGTCAGAAAAGGCCCGTTTGAGTGTGGAATCACAGACTATTCGAGCAAAATTTCCTGCTACAGAACAAAATTTGGACGAGGATAGCCGGCTAAAATCGGATTCAGTTTTCGACGCATTACGTGCTCTTGCAGCACTGGCATCCTTCTCAGAATCTCCTGAGGCTATTTTCGTTGGCGGGTTGTTTGCTTATGATTTAGTGGCTGGGTTTGAGCCATTACCTACAGTAAAAAACCACCAGCGCTGCCCTGATTTCTGTTTTTATCTCGCAGAAACACTATTGATGATTGACCATCGATATGAGCATTCATCGTTACAAACTATGCTGTTTGGAGAATCCGATACGGAAAGGCAACGCCTTGACGAACGTATGGCAACATTGGCTTCTGCCATTTCGGAACCTCTTCAGCCACTCTTGACTGTCAAACTGTCTGACATAACCATTGATTGCAATCGGAGTGATGAGCAATACGCAGATATCGTGCAGCAGTTGCAGCAATCAGTTCGCCAAGGGGATGTCTTTCAGGTTGTTCCGTCACGGCGTTTTACCTTGCCATGCCCTTCTCCATTAAGCGCTTACCACACATTGAAAAAACAAAATCCAAGCCCCTATATGTTTTTTATGCAAGATCAGGATTTTTGCCTGTTCGGAGCCTCACCAGAAAGCGCCCTTAAATATGATGTCAACAATCGCCAGATAGAAATTTATCCGATAGCCGGTACACGCCCCCGCGGGCGCAACGCCAACGGAGAATTAGATGCTGATCTTGATAGCCGGATTGAGCTGGAAATGCGTACTGACGCGAAAGAAATGTCTGAGCATGTGATGCTGGTTGATTTGGCACGTAACGATCTGGCACGCATTTGTGAACCGGGCAGTCGATATGTCGCCGATTTAACCAAAGTCGATCGTTATTCGTTTGTCATGCACTTGGTTTCCCGTGTTGTCGGTACGCTTCGCCATGATTTGGATATTTTCCATGCCTATCAGGCTTGCATGAATATGGGTACGTTGACAGGAGCGCCTAAGGTTCGGGCCATGCAGCTCATTGCAGAACATGAAGGCGAACGGCGCGGCAGCTATGGTGGTGCAGTCGGCTATTTCACTGGCAAAGGTGATTTTGATACTTGCATTGTCATTCGTTCTGCCTATGTGGAAAACGGTCAAGCTGCTGTGCAAGTCGGAGCCGGTATTGTTTTGGATTCCATTCCCCAATCAGAAGTAGATGAAACGCACAATAAAGCCAGAGCCGTCATTCGCGCTATTGCCCAAGCCCATCAAGTAGAGGTGACATTCTAATGGCTAATATTCTTCTGCTTGATAATGTTGATTCCTTCACCTATAACCTCGTGGACCAACTGAGAACCCATAGCCATCAAGTCATTATTTATCGCAATACTGTGGCTACAGACATCATTGTTGCCAAACTCCACGAAATGGAATCTCCCCTTTTGATGCTGTCACCCGGCCCGGGGAAACCGTCAGAAGCAGGCTGTATGCCTGAATTAGTCAAGCAAGTGATTGGCAAAATTCCGGTGATTGGTATTTGCCTTGGACATCAGGCGATTATTGAAGCCTATGGAGGAAAAGTCTCTGCTGTCCAAGAAATTCTGCATGGTAAAGCAACATCAGCCACTCATGATGGACAAGCTATGTTTTCCGGCCTGCCAAATCCCCTACCTGTTGCTCGTTATCATTCTCTTGCTGCTGTGCACGTCCCTGCAACACTGACAGTCTCGGCATCATGCGGTGATACCGTCATGGCAGTGCGTCATGATGAACACAAGGTTTGTGGGCTTCAATTTCATCCCGAATCTATCTTAACCACCCAAGGCGCTAAATTGCTTGAATACACTCTGGCGTGGGCACTGAGTTAAAAATGTTGGGTTTGAAGGTATCGAATTAAAGGCACTAAACTTGAAGGAATGGGAAAATGCAATTGATTTTTCAAAAATTATTCAGTGCCCAAACACTGACACAGCAAGAAAGCCAGCAACTATTCACTGCCATTATTCAGGGTGAGTTGAGTGATGCACAATTGGCTGCTGTATTAATTAGTCTGAAACTACATGGTGAACAACCACAAGAAATTGCAGGTGCGGCCCAGGCATTTCTGGCAAATGCAGTTCCCTTTCCTCGTCCTGATTACATGTTTTGTGATATCGTCGGCACAGGCGGAGACGGTACAAACAGCATCAATATTTCAACGGCCAGCGCCTTTATTGCCGCAGCCTGTGGGCTTAAAGTGGCAAAACATGGGAACCGCAGTATTTCCAGCCGTTCTGGATCATCCGATTTACTGGCGGCATTCGGCATTGCATTGGATACTTGTGCCGAAGATTCACGCCGTGCTCTGGATGATATTGGTGTCTGTTTCCTATTCGCCCCTCAATATCACAGTGGCTTTCGTCATGCGGCACAAGTTCGCCAGCAATTAAAAACCCGGACATTATTCAATGTACTTGGCCCGTTGATTAATCCTGCTCGCCCTCCCTTATCACTCATTGGAGTTTACAGTTCTGAATTAGTAGAACCCATAGCTCGTACCCTACAGGTTTTAGGTTATCAACGCGCCGCCGTTGTACATAGTGGCGGTATGGATGAAGTCGCTTTACATGCCCCGACCTATGTTGCAGAACTCAATCATGGCGAAATTAAACAGTACCGATTAACGGCAGCAGATTTTGGCTTACCGGGCCATTCTATATCTTCACTGAGAGGCGGAACCCCGGAAGAGAATCGCGATATGTTGGCGCTGTTACTGCAAGGCCGGGGGCAAAAAGCTCATGCCGATGCTGTAGCAGCGAATGTTGCTCTCTTAATGAAAATTCATGGGCACGAAGACCTACGGGAAAATACACAATTGGCACTCAATACCATTTATAGCGGTCATGCTTATGAAAAAGTGACAGCATTGGCGGCAAGGATTTAATCATGAAAACCAGCATATTACAGAAAATTGTTGATGATAAAGCTACTTACCTGATTACTCGTAAAGCAGAACAACCACTGGAGAGTTTTATTGATGCCATTGTACCGAGTCATCGTCGGTTCTATCAGGCTTTAACCCATAATCAGACTGTTTTTATTTTAGAATGTAAAAAGGCATCCCCTTCAAAAGGATTAATTCGTGAAGATTTCGATCCTGTTCGCATTGCTAAAACTTATCAGCCTTATGCTGCTGCAATCTCTGTTTTGACCGATGAAAAATACTTTCAAGGCAGTTATGATTTTCTCAAAATGGTCAGTTCTGCCGTACACCAACCGGTTCTATGCAAAGATTTTATTATTGATGCTTATCAGGTTTACCTCGCCCGTTATTATCAGGCCGACGCTATTTTACTGATGCTTTCCGTTCTTGATGACGATACATACCGTGATTTATCCGCACTGGCACACAGTCTTGATATGGGCGTACTGACCGAAGTCAGTAATGAAAATGAGCGGCAACGGGCAATTGAATTGGGCGCCAAGGTTATTGGTATCAATAATCGGGATCTGCGCGATTTGTCCATTGATTTAGAACGCACTCGCAAACTGGCGGCTGGTTTACCCAAAGACACTATCATTATCAGCGAATCCGGCATCCATCAGCATCGTCAAGTGCGCGAATTAAGCCAATTTGCCCATGGATTTCTCATTGGCAGCTCTTTAATGGCACAGCAAAACTTAGATCTCGCTTTACGCCGCCTGATTTTAGGCGATAACAAGATTTGTGGCTTAACCCGCCCACAAGATGCCAAAACGGCATTGCAGATGGGCGCAGTCTACGGTGGCCTCATTTTTGCAGAAAAATCACCGCGTAAAGTGAGCCTGCAAAAAGCCCAACAGATCATCAATGAAGCTTCTTTACAATATGTCGGGGTATTTCAGAATCAACCCGTCAATGTTGTCAGTGGTATCGCCCGTACACTTTCGCTTACCGCCGTTCAACTACATGGACATGAAAACGAAGGTTATATCAATACATTACGTGCTGTTTTACCTGAACACTGTGAAATTTGGAAAGCTATCGATATGTCCAAAACTGCGGAATTTTCCGAAATACCTAATGTGGATCATTTATTGCTGGATAATGGGTCAGGCGGCACAGGGAAACCATTTGACTGGCAGTTAATTAATCCACGACTTCAGCATAACAATATGTTGGCAGGCGGCCTGAATGCAGAAAATTGCCAACAAGCGGCAACACTCGGCTGTTATGGACTGGATTTTAACTCTGGAGTCGAAGTTTCTCCGGGCATCAAAAGCAGTCAAAAAATCAAACAGGTATTTCAACAATTACGCTGTTATCACTAATTTTTCAGACAAAATGGATGAGTAGAATAATGAGTAAATTGAATCCTTATTTTGGCGACTTTGGCGGACAATTTGTCCCTCAAATTTTGGTCCCTG
This sequence comes from Xenorhabdus entomophaga, assembly GCF_037996725.1. NCBI lineage: Bacteria > Pseudomonadati > Pseudomonadota > Gammaproteobacteria > Enterobacterales > Morganellaceae > Xenorhabdus > Xenorhabdus entomophaga. The sequence continues at coordinate 12,602 of NZ_JBBMXH010000038.1, read as the reverse complement.
CACTTAATCAATTAGAAGAAGCCTTTATTGATGCACAAAAAGATCCTGAATTTCAGCAGGCATTTCAAGATTTATTGAAAAACTACGCAGGCAGGCCCACAGCCTTAACCCTGTGTCACAACTTGACTAAAGGTACGAAAACTCGTCTTTACCTAAAACGTGAAGACTTACTCCACGGCGGCGCGCACAAAACCAATCAGGTCTTAGGGCAAGCATTGTTAGCTAAGCGAATGGGAAAAAACGAAATCATTGCTGAAACAGGCGCAGGTCAGCATGGAGTCGCAACCGCGTTGGCTTGTGCGTTATTGGGGTTGAAATGCCGTATTTATATGGGTGCAAAAGATATTGAACGTCAATCCCCCAATGTTTTTCGCATGCGTTTGATGGGAGCTGAAGTGATCCCTGTTCACAGCGGGTCAGCAACTTTGAAAGATGCCTGCAACGAAGCAATGCGTGACTGGTCTGGTTGCTACGAAAAAGCCCACTACTTATTGGGAACGGCAGCAGGCCCTCATCCATACCCGACGATGGTACGAGAATTCCAACGCATGATTGGTGAAGAAGCCAAGGCACAAATTTTAGTAAAAGAAGGACGCCTGCCCGATGCAGTTATTGCCTGTATCGGCGGAGGCTCAAATGCTATCGGCCTGTTTGCTGAGTTTATTCCAGAAAATACCGTTCGTCTGATCGGTGTGGAGCCTGCCGGACACGGTATCGAAACGGGTGAACATGGCGCCCCATTGAAACACGGAAAATTAGGCATTTACTTTGGCATGAAAGCCCCGATTATGCAGACGGAAGATGGACAGATTGAAGAGTCTTACTCTATCTCGGCCGGGTTAGATTTTCCTTCCGTCGGGCCTCAGCATGCCTATTTAAACAGCATCGGCAGAGCTGATTATGTCTCAATCACTGACGAAGAAGCACTGGCTGCTTTTCAGGAACTATCACGCAATGAAGGTATTATTCCTGCATTGGAGTCATCTCATGCGTTAGCTTATGCTCTGAAAATGATCCGTCAGGAACCTGATAAAGAGCAGTTGTTAATTGTCAACTTATCTGGCCGTGGCGACAAAGATATCTTCACCGTTCACGATATTCTGAAATCCAGAGGGGAAATCTGATGGAACGTTATCAACAACTTTTCAATAAGCTGGAAAATAAAAATCAAGGCGCTTTTGTTCCTTTTGTCACCCTGGGCGATCCTAATCCTGAATTATCACTGGAAATCATTGATACATTAATCGCTGGTGGCGCTGATGCGCTTGAATTAGGTATTCCATTTTCAGATCCCCTTGCTGACGGCCCAACTATCCAGAATGCCAATTTACGTGCGTTATCATCCAAGGTCACGCCTACATTGTGCTTCAGTCTGCTGGCAAAAATTCGGGCTAAACATCCCGATACCCCAATTGGTCTGTTAGTCTATGCAAATTTAGTCTTCCACAATGGGATTGATGAGTTTTACCGTTGCTGCAAAGAGGCTGGTGTTGATTCCGTTTTAGTGGCTGATGTACCGATATCTGAATCGTTACCTTTCCGTTCAGCTGCCATGAAATATGACATTGCCCCGATCTTTATCTGCCCCCCGAATGCAGATGATGATTTACTGCGTGAAATTGCTTCATTTGGACGTGGATATACTTACCTGCTATCAAGGGCAGGAGTAACTGGTAGTGAAAATCGCGCCAAACAACCATTGTGCCATCTGGTCAATAAGCTCCAAGAATATCATGCTGCCCCTGCCCTACAGGGTTTTGGTATTTCCGAACCTTCACAGGTGACAATTGCACTCAATAATGGTGCTAAAGGTGCGATTTCAGGTTCTGCCATTGTAAAAATCATCGAAGAAAATCTTCACCAACCTCAGGTGATGCTGGAAAAGTTAATGGCTTTTGTTCGCGCCATGAAAGCTGCCACACAATTATAGTTCTACAATTCCCTTATAGAATTTTTATGAGGGAATGTGTCAATGTGCTCCCATAGTTTGTGATTATGGGAGTTTAATTTACTTGTATGTTGTAACTATAAATGTATTAGTAACACTTCCCCAATCAGAGACAAATTTATGGGCTGCCATAAAACAAAAACAGCCCATAATCTTCAAGATCACAATGTGATATTTTCCATCGCCTGCAAAATACGTTTATCTGATATTGGATACGCAGTCCCCAATTGCTGCGCAAATAAGCTAATCCGAAGCTCCTCAATCATCCAACGAACTTCTTTCACTTCCGGCAATTGTTTCTGCTGGCTAGACAATTTTGCCTGCCATTGTTGCCATTGGCGCTGAATATGCTCAATCCGGCTCATGTGTGCCCTGTCTTTGTTGGGATCAACCGCTAATTTTTCCAGCCGACGATCAATACCATTCAAATAACGCAGAACATCTGCCAGACGCTTCCAGCCATGAGAAGTCACGAATCCATTAAAGACCAGACCGGAAATTTGCTCTTTAATATCCGATAACGCCAGTGCGAGGGCAATATCTACCCGCCCTTTCAGGCGTTTGTTGATATTAAAGACCGCCGTCAGGATCTGCTCCACCTGTTTGGCAATATCAACGACTGCATCATTCAAATCGGCACGGACTTTATCCTGCAAACAGGAAAACGCCTGCTCATTCCACGCTGGCCCACTATTTTCTGCGATCAATCTATCCACACCACAAGAGATACAATCATCAATCAAATCCAATACTTTTCCATATGGGTTAAAGTACAGACCTAATTTGGACTTGTTCGGTAATTTCTCATGCAGATATTTAATCGGTGATGGAATGTTCAGCAATAACAAACGACGAGTCCCTTCCCACATCGCATTTTGCTGTTCAGATTCAGTCTCAAACAATTTAATGCCAATACTGTCTTTTTCATCCACTAATGCCGGAAATGCTTTAACGGAATAACCACCGCGTTTCTGCTCATAGCGCTCAGGCAATTCGCCAAAACTCCAAATATGCAGCCCACTTTGTTCAATGCCATCATCAGCTACTGCTGAAAGTGTTTCCTGAACTTTCCCTTTTAATTTTAGTTTCAGCTCCGACAAATTCTTGCCTTCCGCTAACGGTTTATTTTTCTCGCCCAAAACGCGGAATGTGATCTTAAGATGATCTGGAACTTGTTCCAATTGCCAATCTTCACGTGACACTGTCACACCTGTCATACGACGTAATTCTTTCTCAAGGCTATCCAGTAAGGTAGCCTGAGGTTGGATGACCCGCTCCAAAAATGCCTGCGTATAGTTAGGTGCGGGCACAAAATTACGGCGTATTGGCTTCGGCAATGACTTAATCAACGCAACAACCAATTCGTGACGAATGCCCGGAATTTGCCAGTCGAAACCTTCATCTTTTACCTGATTCAACACCGGCAACGGAATATGCACAGTCACGCCATCGGCATCGGTTCCTGGCTCAAACTGATAACTCAGGCGGAATTTCAAATTATCCTGATGCCAATAATTCGGATAATCCAACGCACTGACTTTATTGGCGTCGCCTTTGATCAACATGCTCTTTTCAAAATTGAGCAATTCTGGTTGATCTTTACTTGTTATTTTCCACCAGCGATCAAAATGGCGGGATGAAATAACATCTTTGCCAATTCGCTGATCATAGAAACTGAACAACGTTTCACCATCTACCAGAATATCCCGTCGACGGGATTTGTGTTCCAGTTCTTCAACTTCTTCACGCAGTTTGAGGTTAGCGCGGAAAAATGAGTGACGTGTCTGCCAATCCCCTTCCACCAATGCGTGACGGATAAACAATTCACGACATAGCAGGGGATCAATCTGGCTATAATTCACCAAACGCCCCGCCACAATTGGCAAACCATACAGGGTGACTTTTTCCGTTGCCATTACTGCGCCCTGCGATTTTTGCCAATGAGGTTCGCTGTAATGGTGCTTAATTAAATGTGCTGCCAGTGGCTCTATCCATTCAGGTTCGATACGTGCAGCAATACGCCCCCACAAGCGGCTGGTTTCCACTAATTCGGCTACCATTCCCCATTTAGGTGGCTTTTTAAATAAACCGGAGCCAGGGAAAATAGAAAAACGGGCATTACGCGCGCCTGTATATTCCTGTTTATCTGTGTCTTTTTGCCCGATATGGGATAATAAACCCGTCAGCAGAGCAATATGAATACTTTTATAATCCGCTTCCTGGCTGTTGATCGGCAAACCAATTTCTTTAACAACCTGGCGTAGCTGGGTGTAAATATCCTGCCATTCTCTAACGCGAAGATAATTCAGATAATCCTGACGGCAAAGCTTGCGGAATTGGGAACTGGAAAGCGCTTTCTGCTGTTCCACCAGAAAATCCCACAATTTCAGGAACGCAATGAAATCTGAATCTTTGTCCGCAAAACGACGATGTTTTTCATCGGAAGCTTGCTGCTTTTCCAGTGGTCTTTCTCGTGGGTCTTGAATCGACAATGCTGAAGTAATCACCATTACTTCACGAACACAACCATGTGCTTTGGCTTCTAAAACCATACGAGCCAAACGTGGATCAATAGGCAACTGTGCCAATTGCTGCCCCATGGCAGTCAGCCGGTAGTTTCCTTCTGACAGGGATTCAGGATCAATAGCCCCCAGTTCTTCCAGAAGACGGACACCATCTTGAATATTGCGTTTGTCCGGCGCTTCAACAAATGGAAATGCACTGACATCTCCCAAACCAATAGAGGTCATCTGTAAAATAACAGAAGCCAGATTAGTGCGCAGAATTTCAGGATCAGTAAATTCCGGGCGTGATAAAAAGTCATCTTCCGAATAGAGACGGATACAAATTCCGTTTGAAACACGACCACAGCGCCCTTTTCGCTGATTGGCAGATGCCTGCGAAATAGGTTCTATCGGTAAGCGCTGGACTTTAGTTCGATAACTGTATCGGCTAATGCGCGCAAAGCCGGTATCGATCACATATTTGATTCCGGGTACAGTCAGCGATGTTTCCGCTACGTTAGTTGCCAAGATGATTCGGCGACCAACATGGGACTGGAATATCCGGTTCTGTTCGCTGTTAGACAACCGGGCGAAAAGTGGCAGGATTTCGGTATGTGGGAAATTTTGCTTACTGAGTGCATCCGCCGTATCCCGGATTTCACGTTCGCCGCTCATGAAAACCAGTATGTCTCCGGAGCTTTCTCGTCCCAACTCATCCACGGCATCAATGATAGCTTCAAGCTGATCCCTATCACTGTCATTATCATCACCTGCCATAGGCCGATAACGCACTTCCACCGGATAAGTCCGCCCTGACACTTCAATAATCGGTGCATTGTTGAAATGGCGGGAAAAACGTTCAGGATCAATGGTTGCAGAAGTAATAATAACTTTCAGATCCGGGCGTTTTGGTAATAATTGACGTAAATAACCAAGAATAAAATCGATATTCAGACTACGTTCATGAGCTTCGTCGATAATTAACGTATCATATTGCAGTAACAAGCGATCTTGTTGTAATTCCGCCAGCAAAATACCGTCTGTCATTAACTTGACCAACGTATTGTCACTGACCTGATCATTAAAACGCACTTTATAACCGACCGTTGAGCCAAGCGGGGTTTCCAATTCATCCGCAATGCGGTTAGCAACTGAACGGGCAGCCAAACGACGGGGTTGAGTATGCCCGATTAACCCTTTGATGCCCCTGCCCAACTCAAGGCAAATTTTTGGAATTTGGGTTGTTTTACCCGAACCCGTTTCCCCTGCAATGATAACAACCTGATTATCCCGAATGGCTTTATAGATATCATCTTTCTTCTGGCTAACAGGTAGGTTTTCAGGGTATTGAATCGAAGGGCATGATGCCTGACGGTTAATCGCTTTCTGTTTTGCCGTCGCAATATCCGCAGAAATAGATTGTGCTACAGCCTGCAAAGAAGCTTGATTTTTGATTTTTGCTGCTCCATGCAGACGTTTTCTCAAACGGAACTGATCGCGCAGCGGGGTGTGATCAAGTTCAGCGAATAATTCAGCAAGTGGTGCTGTCAAAGGTGATTCCACGTGATAAATCCTTGTGACGTTTTTAACTGAGTAGCGCTGTCTTTGCAGGCTCAGAGGATAATTTCTTATGACTTAACTATCAAAGAAGTGTAACATATCTTATGCAACTCTATGTATTTTATATACACCCTCAATTTAGTCAATTTACCGTTTTATTGGCGGTAAATTTAATGGGCAATCACCCGTTATTCAATGAATTTGAATTCTTACCTCAAAATATTGAGCTATTGACTGAACAATTCTCTATATAAAATAAAACATAGTCATATCATAAACAAAGTTATAGTTCTTAAGATAACTAAGGAAGTAAAGAATGAATAAAGTACTGCTTCTGAAATCCAGCATTCTGGCTCAATATTCTCAAAGTAATAAAATGGCTGACTATTTTGCTGAAAAATGGCTGGCTAACCACTCAGAGAGCAACATTACCACACGCGATCTCGCTGAAAATCCGGTTCCAGTACTGGATGGAGAGTTGGTCAGTGCCTTGCGTCCAAGCGATGCAGAATTGACAGAACGCCAAAAATCAGCATTAGCACTGTCAGATGAGTTGATTGCAGAATTAAAAACACACAATGTTATTGTCATCACTGCACCAATGTATAACTTCACGATCCCTACTCAGCTCAAAACCTATTTTGATTTGGTTGCCCGTGCTGGTTTGACTTTTCAGTACACCGAGAAAGGCCCTGAAGGTTTGCTGAAAGGCAAACGTGCTATTATCTTGAGTAGCCGAGGTGGTATTCATAAAGATAGCCCTACAGATTTGATGACACCATACCTGCGTGTTTTTCTCAAATTTATTGGCATTACCGATGTGGAATTTGTGTTTGCTGAAGGTTTGGCATTCGGCGCAGAACCTGCCAACCAAGCACATCAGAATGCCCATGATGCGATAGATGATGTCATAGAAAAAATGGGACAGGCGCAACTCGAAAAAGCTGTAGCCTAATAAAAGGTAGCTTGATAAAGATTGAGTGCGCCAACCGGCGCGCTTATTTTTTCACCCAATTTCCATTGATACCAAGAACATACTCTCCTGAAGTTGCCCGATTCACCAATTTTTCACCCGCAATTTTTGCGACTTGATCTGTTGTCATATTGTTTTGAACCGCAATTTCAGCATATTTCTTTTCCCGCTCTTCGTTAATTTTTTTAACTACAGATTGAGCGTCTTTGGTATTTTTTACGGGTGCCAGATAGCCACTGAATGTTTCTCCCACCAGCCCTTGTTGTTTTGCTTCGTTCAATGTCATTCCCGCAGCAAAGGAGCTGAATAGCAGACTCAAAATAAAGATCATTCCTGCTTTTTTCATATTCCAGCCCTTAGAATAAGTTAGAGTTGTTTTTGAGCATGTCTTCAACTTGCCGATCGACCTTAATATGAATTTCATGTTCAATTTTCACATTCATATTGATATTGATGGGCTTATCAGGTGTCGCGACTTCCAGTCTGACACACCCCGCCAATACTATGTTGATCAACATTACGCTTACCAACGCCATACCTATTCTGACAGATGGTATTCTGCATCCAATTTTTGTTGTCATTTATCACTCCCAGTTGACAGGAATAGCCCAAAACAAATAAGCATCTTTAATCCATTGCCATATTACTGATATCCCTATTTGTCGTTTTATTTCCATCTAATGAATTCCTACATCACCGATATATTTTTCTGTAACCATTCTTCCAGATTACTGCCAAACCGTAAGCTGCGCCATAACTGAAAAATATTCTCTTCATGATGGTAGTTAAGCCTGACCTCTCGCTTTTTGTCGACCACGGGATTAACCCCACTGATCTCAGAATGCAATGTCAAAATTCCCAAATTATCGAGAGTCACATAGGCCTTTGAACGGCTGATTTCTAAATAACGTAACCAATCCATTGCCATACCGGCTGATAAGTCATTTTTTCCTATAGAGTCAACCGTGTCTTTATCCAACCTCAAGGTCAGATATCCTTCATTAGATACCCAGCCTCGCTGAATAATCCACTTTTCGTCATTTAATAAGATCGGCAATTCACCACTGATTTTTCCTGACATTGCTATTTGCTTCACTTTTAATACACCAAACAATTTGCTTAGGTTCAGTTTGTTAAATCGCAATATCGCAGCCTCTTTTTGGGGAAGCTGCAATTTGTTCATTTTCAACTGACCATCCAGCATATCAACATTCACATTAGTCAATACCAACGGCTGTGCATTGGTTGGTGGATAAAAACCCAGCAAATCAGCTGTTACATTCTGCATGCCAAACAGCCCCTTAATGGCTTTGATGCGAAGCCGGACGGGTGATGTTAATCCCAACTGCCAAGTATGTTCCTGCAAACGCCATGGCAGCACAAAATCCAAACCATCAACTTCCCCGCTTTTCAGCCACATATTTGCCTCTTTCACTACCCAGTGGCCACCAGCGCGCAGTCCTTGCCCTTTCGCAGCTGAAAAAGCGGCCTGAGCATAAATTTTACCGCCACGCACTGTGATTCCCAGATCGGGTGGGATTAAGGATTGAAATGCTAATAAAGACTGCTGAGGCCATCGCGCTTCTCCCCTTAATCGTTCCCCATCCCAACGTCCATAAAATGGAATCGGGCCAATACCTTTGGAATGTAATTTTCCATTCAGCATAAAATTGTCTGGTGATTGCCCAGTCAATGTGGCCTTAAAATTAAATGGCGGTAAAAAACCACCAGATCGAAATTCGGTTTTTTGAGAAGATAATTGCAAATCCCCCGTAAATGCGGGGCGACTTGCCGAACGTTCCCAAACTAATGGTTTAGTCAGTTTCAAACGGGGTGATTTCATTTGCACAAGACCATATTGAATGCGATTAAACCCTGTATTTAATCCATCCACTGTTATCTGTGATTGCTTCCAGCTTCCTGTACCTGCAAGATCCCATTTAGCTTGTAGGGGGGGTAAATTTCCACTCCCCCAAGAACGCCATTTCCAGTTTCCATGATCGGGCATGAAATCTTCAGCATACCCATCCAGATGTAATTTGAATGTTCCCCAATAACTATCCTGTGCCCGCAAAATGGCCTGTAGACGCCCCGTAAAACCCTCACGAGTCAAATACGTGCCTGCTAAAGGCAAGCGGGCTTCTTTGACAGTAAAAGTCTCACTCACCTTTCCCCATGCACGAAATAACGCTCCTGATTGAAAAGTGATCTTAGGCGCCACCCAAGGCCCTGTTACAACAGCAGGCAATGACATGGTCATGATCATTTCCCCGCTATTGACTTGCCCGGTTAACTGGAATGGAATATGTGCATTGGTCACATTGATTGGTGTTGATGGCACTGACAAAACGACATTGCCTTTACCTCTCTCATTTTGAGTCACCAGATTTATCCGCCCACTGACAGACATGCCTGCTAACCCTTTTTTCCATTTCCCAAGCCTGATATTAATCCCTCCAGACAACGGTTGGTTGGCTGCCAGCCATTGCCATTTACCATTACTGATCAAGAACTGAGATGTATCGAATGACCAGGGTAACTCCGCGAGTAATTGTTGCCTCTTTTCCTCAATAACAGTAAACAAACCACTCTTCCCCTTCCATTTCAATGCCAGCTGCAATGGTTCCGGGTATTGGCTCACAGATAAATGGGCTGTTATTTGGCCTTGTTCAGGGAGTGATTTAATCTCTAAAGGTAGGGCAATATCGCCATTCAGGCTAATTTCCTGTTCAGGCAATTTCACCAGAAATTGATTAATAATGAGCGTTTTTTTATCTGTAATATGTGCGCTTAGCGTTAATTTCTCACCCTGATAAGAGAGCACTTGTCTCTGGGATGAGGAATCAAATTGGAGCCTGCCGGAGAATTCTTGCCACGGCATAACAGCAAGATGGTCAACAACAAGGTTAATGGCAGGGATATGGGATAATATCTCTTGTACAGATAATGGTGCTGACTGTTTTTCAGTCACAGGCAAGTGAACCAAACATTGGCTTTGAGTATCAACATTGGCAACATGAATGTTCCAATGGCGGCCTTCGGTATTTTCCCGACGTGAATATTCTATGGATAATCCAGATACATTTATCCATTCACATGTCCTTGCCTTCAATGACAGCTTATCCAGCCATAGCGCATTCTTTTTCCATGTTGGTTGGCTCAAAGAAAGCGTTACTCCCTGTGGCAGCCAATGACCGGCAACCGATGGTAGCCAGCGTGGAAGTGTATACCACCCCGCCAACACCAATAACATCAGCACAATCACTATCACTGCAAACACTTTTAATAGTCTTGTCATATAAAACGTCTAATACATAGGTGTATTAACTGATCTTACACCATCACTATAGAAGGAATTAGAATCAGTCCTAAGATGAAAGATAGATTAAGAAATCATAAAAAGCCCGGCGTATCAATAATACACTGTAACTTCTATAATTATCTTTGATGACTACCTGTTAAATTAATGATATTAGGTTGATCGTTTGCTCAAATTTCTAGAAACTTGTGGTAATGACAGTATGAAATACTTAAATAAACAGGATTGATTGCCACGTATGACAACCTTTTATTCTGTACTTAACTGGCTGGCGATTTTCTTATACTGGTTGATTATTGCTGGTATCACTATTCGTGTTTTGATGAAACGCCGCCCAGTGACATCAGCAATGACTTGGGTACTGATTATTTACATTCTTCCTTTAGTGGGAATTGTTGCTTATCTATCATTTGGCGAATTACATCTTGGCAAACGCCGAGTTGAGCAAGCCAAACAAATGCGTTCATCTGTTGCCAAATGGCTCGCGGAGTTAAGAAAATCCTCCCATATTTTTACCAATGAAAATAGTGAGGTGGCCACGCCGCTATTTCAATTGTGCGAACGCCGCCAAAAAATCAAGGGTGTCAGGGGCAACAAAATGCAATTAATGACATCTTATGATAACTCCCTGAAAGCCATTATTCATGATATTGAAAATGCCAAATATAATATTGAGATGGTATTTTATATATGGCAATACGGCGGGTTGGTCGATCAGGTTACCGATGCCCTGATGCGTGCGGCCAAACGCGGCGTTAAATGTCGTATCATGGTGGATTCTGCCGGAAGCTGGCAATTTTTTCGCAGCCCATATCCTGATATTATGCGCAAGGTCGGCATTGAATTTATCGAGTCGCTAAAAGTGAATATCTTTCGTTTGTTCTTGCGGCGCATGGACTTACGTCAACATAGAAAAATTATTCTGATCGATAATCATATTTCATACACTGGCAGCATGAATATGGTTGATCCTCGTTTTTTCAAACAAGATGCAGGGGTCGGGCAATGGGTCGATATCATGGTAAGAATGGAAGGCCCCGTCACGACAACACTCGGAATTGTCTATGCGTTTGACTGGGAAATGGAAACAGGACAACGTCATCTGCCGTCGCCGCCTGACAACACCGTCATGCCTTTTGAGCAAGCCAGCGGGCACACGGCTCAAGTTATTGCTTCCGGGCCGGGATTTCCTGATGAATTAATCCAACAATCTTTGATGACTGCTATTTTTTCTGCCCGTGAGCAACTTATACTTACCACACCTTATTTCGTTCCCAGTGATGATTTAATGCATGCGATTTGTACCGCGGCCCTGCGTGGTGTTGATGTGAGTATCATTGTGCCCAGCCAAAACAATTCCTTTCTTGTGCGCTGGGCCAGCCGGGCATTTTTTACTGAGTTACTGGAAGCCGGGGTAAAAATTTATCAATTTGAGGATGGGCTATTACATACCAAGAGTGTTTTGGTCGATGGGCAGCTTAGCATGGTCGGTTCAGTCAATTTGGATATGCGTAGTTTGTGGCTGAACTTTGAAATTACAGTTGTTATTGACGATGAACACTTTGGAAATGATTTAACGCTGGTTCAACAAGACTATATTATGCGTTCAACGCTGCTCGCAAGCAATCAATGGGAAAAGCGCCCGGTTTGGAGCCGTATTCTTGAACGTGTATGCTACTTTTTCAGCCCTCTCTTATAATTCGGGACAGAAAAAGTGGGCATTCAATATAGAACATGTTTTAATTTCACCCTGTTATTAATCTCGGATACTGCCATCATGGAAAATCAACCGACACATTCTATGCAATTGGATATTAACAACCGAATGACTGAGGATGAGGCGCTTGAAAAAGCCTACGACCTCTTTCTGGAAGAAGCCCTCGCTAATCTCGATCCGGCTGATAGTCTATTGTTTAATTTGCAATTTGAAGAACGGGGCGGAGCAGAATTACTGGAACCTTCTGATATTTGGTTTGAACATGTTAATTTCAAATTGGATCCAGATTTTTTCTCAGAAGTCATTATTGGCCTGGCAGAATCAGAAGATGCCGAAATTGATGATGTTTTTGCCCGCATTTTGATTTGCCGGGAAAAGTCTCACCCTGTCTACCATATCCTGTGGAAAAAATAACAATTCACTTCCCCTCAGGATATTACTAACAGATAAATGCCCTCATCGTGAGGGCATTTTATTGTATATAGAAAACCCCCAGCTTGGCTGGGGGTTCCGTAGAGCTTACAGCTATAAGTCTGCTATAAAAACCCCTTTTGATTTGTTAAAACACCTTGCGGTCTGGC
>NZ_JBBMXH010000037.1:0-39712 GCF_037996725.1 Xenorhabdus entomophaga | reverse complement strand
ATCCATAGAATGCAAATGTCAGATTGCGATGCGCCTGTTAGGGCGCGGCTGGTAAGAAAGCCTTATAGGCGCATATGAAAAACCCCCGGCTATGCCGGGGGATACTTATTAAGACAATGTCCCATCCTAAATAAGGTTGACACTTTTTATTCCCGACGAATGACCATATTTCGTCAACTTCACAGACAAATTCAATTTCAACTTTCCCAGTGGTAAGGTCGTTACACATTGTGGCTGGAGTTTTTTAAGCACGTGGTTCATTACTAAACCCCATCCCAATCTGACAATTAAATATCCCCTCACAAAAACTCACTAAACTCATCCGCATCAGGCATTTTTATAGATTGTTTGATCCCATTAAATCTCACTTCCTGACGTGAAAGCTGGATATCTGATCCTTGCAGCACGGCATTACCAAAGTTGTAAATAACGGACTCTTCACCGCGACAAATTGCCTGATCTTGCTCTTCACTTCTGCGTTTAACTATTTCATTGCGTTTGTAATAGGTACTGATGGAAGCGCTGCCGTGTTTTTTGCTTAGCATCTGCATGGTTTTTTGTGGGGATAAAACAACGGCACTTGCGTTATTACCGCCGAATCCTTTTGCATTAAGAATGGTGGCTTTCATATCTTCACCGCGTTCACCAACAAATTTATCCCGCATCAAAATGTTCAGATTGGAGGCATGCACATCCTCGGCAATGTGATCAATCGTCGTAATTCCCGGAATCCAGCCATATTGCCAAACACCTAAAGCGTTAGCTAATAGATCTCCTGCGGCGGCGGAAATGGAGTGTCCAAGATGCGCTTTAATGGCGGTGATATCCCAATTATTGAGTCCAAAAACCTTAGCAACCTCATTAATAATATGGCTTTCGGTGACTCTGTTTTGCGGTGTTCCGGTTCCATGTGCCTGCACGTAGGAATATTGCAATTTCCCATCCAATAAATGGTTAGCAAGGGAAGTGGTTTTCATCATGGTGATGTAATTGCCTACTCCCGGTGAAGAGATTGATTTTTTGTTCGCATCTGCATTAACAAAAACATCCGGCACAGAACCAAGGATATTCGCGCCACACTGTAAGGCTAAATCATCACTCATCAGCAGCACAAATTGTGCTGATTCTCCAAGGGTAAACCCAACGTTGGTTGAAAATGGGCGGCTGGGACGACGATGGTTAACGATATCGGTTCCATCGAGCTTGCAGAGTTGGTGATCTTCGGCAAGTGCCCCCATAGCCTTAAATCCTTCAATGACTTCGGGGATGATTGGCGCTTCAGCACACCCAATTAAACAAACTTTGGCCTTGCCTTGCTTAATGTCATTGATGCCCTGTTTGAGGTTATAGAGGAAACTTGCACAGGCTCCCAAACTCGCGGCGGTAGTACCAAGGTTGTTGATAATATAACTATTAACGAAATCAGCCGGCATATCTGGCAGAGAAAGGGGAAGCATTTTGGAACTGGCACGTGAACCATTCAATGGATTGCCGATTAACCCTGCCATTGAAAATTGATCTATTTGACCCAGTGCACTGCTGGCATAAACCGAAATCTGATCAGGTTCTACTAAGGAGGTAATATCTGACCATGGCATCCCTATCGAATTTAATAAATCCGAAGCGCCATAAACGGTTAAGCGTAAGCCGCGTGGGTGGTGATTGGCGTTATATAAATCACCGATTTCAAATCCTTCTGGTAATTGCCCTGCGCTAGTGACAGAAAGAGATGTATATATGGTCTTCAATAATCTTTCTGAGTTATTTTCAATATCGGTTATTATTCTGTTTTTTGGTATTTTATGGGGATCGAACTGCGTGATTCGTCTTATCAATGTTCCGTTTTTGGCGCGTTCAATATGGTCTGCTGTAATAGATGCTGAATCTTTGATAATCCCCATCCGATTGCATAAATCAGCCCATGTGTTTTGCATGGTTTCATCTTTGAGACTATCTGACACAATGCGTTTATAGCCGTGGAATCCAGAACTTCTTCCTGCTGCATTGATGCCACCCAAACCAACAATTACAGGTAATTTACTCATCATGAACTCCAAAAAGTTTTTATTGGAGTCTATCAGTTAGAATAATTTATGAACACTGACATTCATGTCATTAAAACTAAGAATATGGTCATCATATCTTTCATTTGGGAATGAAATAAAGGTATATAGACTGGTGAAATCTGTGGAGGTAGGAGTGAGAATAGCGTTTGTTTTATATGATAAGGCATTGCAAAGTGGGATAACTTTGGCATCGGATATGTTAAACAGTGCGAGTAATTTGAGAAGCCGAAAACAGCAGAGAGAAGAACCTCTCCATATGTCTGTTATTGGTGATTTAACAAAAAATAATGAGCAGATTATTCTGCATTCTCATTATCAATTTTCAGATCCGGTGAATTTTGATTTAGTGTTTTTGCCCCCCATGTGGGGAAATCCACTCGCTTCTATGGCGGGTAGAGAAGATGTTCTGGAATGGCTGCGTCGGCAACAGAAAAATCAGGCTGTTATTGTTGCGACGGGAACGGGAGTCTGTTGGCTGGCGAAAGCGGGGTTGCTTGAAGAAAAAACAGCGACGACTCATTGGTATTTTTATGACAAATTTGAACGTCATTTTCCAACGGTAGATGTGAACCGTAAAGCAAGTATCACGTATTGTGACAATATTTATTGCGCCAGAAGTATTAACTCCCAAACAGAATTGCTTGTTTATCTTATTGCCCGGTTTTTCAGTGTCCCGATTGCTGAAATTATTGAGAAGCATTTTTTGCATGAAGTATCAAATTTCCAATCAGAACCGTTTTTTCAGATTGGAGGTAATACGCAATTTGATGAAATGGTATCGATAGCACAAGCTTATATTAAGCAGCATATTGATTCACCCATTACGATTAAGGATATTGCCAATTATGTTGGTGTATCGGAAAGTACTTTGCTTCGCAGGTTTAAAGGGCAAGTTGGCGTTTCACCGCATAAATACATATTAAATCACCGTTTATTAACAGCCAAACAGTTGCTAACGGATAATAGTTTAACTTTACTGCATGTTGCTCAATTAGTGGGATTTAATGATGCTTATTACTTTAGTAAAGTATTTGAACAACACTTCAAGCTGACACCGATTGCTTATCGTAAGCTGGTAAGAGCCAAGATTTTTCACGCTTAATAGATAATATTATTTTGAAATCAAATTGCCCATGCTAAACATCGTTTAAATCTTGCGAGAAAATTAAATAAACAGCATGAGCAATCATAAGAATATATAGATGTTATTTAACCAATCGTTTTGCCCAGAGATTGGCGAATATAAGAACCTGCGCCCAATAATCCCGGTTTATCATGGGTAATTAAATACACGGGAATATCCTGCAAATAATCTGTAAATCGGCCTTTGTTCTCAAATCCCTGACGGAATCCCGATTTTTGGAAGAAATCAAGGAAACGTGGAACAATGCCACCGGCAATGTAAACGCCGCCGAATGCTCCAATATTCAGTGCCAGATTGCCGCCAAAACGCCCCAAAGCTGTACAGAAAAGTTCTAACGCTTGCTTGCAGGCAGGGCAATTTCCACTTAGTGCACGATCGGAAATATCTCTGGGAGTCAGATCTTCCGCTGGCTGATCGTTAAGTATCATCAGCGAACGATAAATATTTACCAAACCAGGCCCGGAAAGGATACGTTCAGCAGAAACATGACCATATTCTTCTCGTAATACACTCAACATATGATCTTCTTCCACGCTGTCCGGCGCAAAATCTACATGACCTCCTTCTCCCGGCAGGCTCATCCACTGAGTTCCGGTGTGAATAAGATGGGCAACACCCAAGCCGGTTCCTGCACCATAAACAGCAATAGGGCGTTTAGCCTGAGGCTGTTTTCCGCCAATCTGAATGACATCATCTGTACCTAAGACCGGAATCGCAAGGGAAACGGCGGTGAAATCGTTAATCACTTCAAAACGCTTCAATCCCAGAGACGCTTTCATTTGGCTGACGGAAAAACGCCAACTGTGATTGGTCATACTGATGACATCATCCGTCACCGGGCAGGCAATGGCGATGCAGCTATCATTGATTTCGCAGTTCTGTTGTTCCAGATAATGACGGATAACAATTTCAAGTGATGCGTAATCCGCACAAGGATATAATTCGACCGCGCTCAGTTGCCCGGTATCCACATCACATAATGCCAGACGTGCATTTGTGCCACCGATATCGCCTACCAGAGCATAAGTTGTCATGGGGTATCTCCTTAAGTCTTACGAAATGGTCTATTCCTTTCATCTTTCAAGTTGCTTGTTTGTTAGCTGTGCTGCAATTTGAAATTTATAGGCATATGTCTTAATGAACCGATCAAAACTCAAATTGAGGGGATTTTACACAAGGTTGGGCATAAAGGCCGCATAAAATATATCGATATTGTTGAAATACCCATATCGACAACGGTACCAGTGATAGGTAAGCGGTTTATTCTAATCTTAGGCCACGCCGGCCAATGGGATTTAATTCAGCGGCAGTGAAGCGGTTTTTCCAGTTTATTTCATAGTGTTCACGGGGGAAGTCTGCCGGAGATGTGCCTTTCTCAAGTGATTCTGCAACTTTATGTGCATAAGCCAGATTTCTGTCACACAGAGGAGCAGCAGGGATATACATGACATTCCCCCAGCCTTGTTGATTTTCCACAGGAGCAACGGAATGGATGAGGTCACAATGCCACCAAACAGAGTCACCGGCCTGTAATGATGGAATGCTACATAGCCCACGGGCGAGGTGAGGATGCCATTTTTCGGTAGTTGGCAGTGCTTTGCCGGGAGCAACGCCACAGAGTTCATCTTCGGGCACATCATGGAGCAGGGGCCGTAACAACAAATAGGCCATCGCTTCTGGCACGGGGACAACATGCAGAAGCCCCTGATTGAGCGCCATATCTGCCAGCGCTGTCCACCCCTGAAAAGTGCGAAAAACCGAACATCGGGTGACGTTATCCAGTTCGTATTCATTCATATCCGGACGATGCGCTGCATCCCAGGGATCGTATTCTGCAAATCGGTTATTGAAAATATTTCTGAATACTTTTTGATAAGTAGGATGTAGCCAACGCTCTAAAGCGCCGGAATCCGTATGAGCGCCAAGCCCTTTGGATGTTGTACCCGGTGGCCTGCGGCGAATACGGTCGGGGTAGATCATGCTGATATCAGGCTCAAACCAACGTGTTCCGGCAGATTCATATTTCCACAGGTGATTGAGAAAAGATTGTACTTTTGCAATTTCTTCACTTTGTCGGGCCTGCATCTGTGCCTGCGACCAGTAAATTGGATAAATTTCCGGGCGAGAGGCTTTCAGGTTGCTGAAATAATTATCGCCGGTGCCTTGATAAACAGTATCGAAATGGTTTCCTTCAAGGTAAGCAAGTATGGATTTATCCCATGCAAGCGCGGTATCACGGGGAAAATTTTGTCTGACAATCAAACACCCACGGCGTTTAATCTTTTGTATGGTTTCTATCGGGATTTGGTTTTCGGCCAAATCACGCCAGTGGATTGCAGGCCAGGCACTCCCTGTGGTTTTTTCATCTTCCCGCGCGGCGGTGAGTTCTTTTTCTATTTTGTTACAGACTTGATTGAATAGACTTTCAACATCGCCTATTTGATTGCGCATGGCCTGTTTCATCTGGCGTATTTTCTGGCGGTAATCATCTGGGAAAGTTGTAGAAGTAAAAGATATATTCATCGTATACCTCATTCGTTCAGTATGATTGGTTTATCGTTTTTATGGGTGGACAGCAGTAAATTTGCCTGTATTTACCTCCAAATCTGATGTCTTTTATAGCAGATCATTTTTGCTGATAACAATCAGGCGATGGCGGTGTACTTCGGCATCATGTCCCCAACAGAATGCTTCCCACTTTCCAATAAGTTCATCCATTGATGAAATTTGTGTTAATGGACGATCTATCTCTGTTCCATCAGAGACATAGACGTGATATTTCGTTGAAATAGACCATGCAATCATTACTTGCCAAAAGCGTTTACCATCGCCTGTTTGTTCTTCATCAGTGACAATAATGCTGTAGTTTTCTAATAGGTATTTGAAGAACTGCCTTGGAAAACCACTTGCAGCATCTTGGTGTTCAGCGGAAAAAGTACGCCATACCATGATTTGAGTACATGTTTCTTTATCGATGATAATATCTTTGCGGAATGTAAGCATAACTGCGTAAACGGTTTCCGGATTATCACCTGTAGTTATCATGCGAAATTGATCTTGTTTGAGAGATTTTACAAAACGGTATCCATAAGGGGCGATGAACCCTGGAAAAGTGAAATCTTTTGCGCCATTTTCCAGAAAAGTTTTGGTATGTTCCCTATTTCTCTCAGAAGTATGTAACTTACGATTGAATTCTGCATCAGGAATCAAATAAGGCATTATTGGTTCCCCTGTTGTGTTGTTATAACTCGACATATTTTGCCCCCAATCAGTAGGATCACCAGAAAATTGTGTAGAAACGGTTTCAAGTTCATTATACATATTCTCGTAATGATTGAGTAAATATTCGTCAATTTTAACCGCTTATCCCGTAAATATACAGAGCATAAATTTTCAGTTACATTCATCTTTGATCAATATATTGATTATGACGAAAGGTTAAATATTTATTTAAGTCCAACTTTTATCCTAATAACTAATAATAAGCTGTTACCAGATAAAGTTAGTGATGAGGCAATTGCATTGAGAATCGATCACTCAAAGTGAAAAATTACAGAGTAAAAAAATTTATACAAATATAAGTTGTTAGATTGATAAATAGGATGGTCTTTTTGTCACCTATTTCTTCTATCAATAAAAATACCTAATCTTGAATTAGATAAATAAAAAATTGTACAAACAAACAGAATTTCCACCACAAAATTTATGATTATCGCTTGATTCTTATCCCCGATTCACTGGATAATCATTCGCCTCAAATTTTCTCACTATTTTTTTGCCTTAAAAGCCAAACGATTGCGCAAACGAATGGCTGAACCGATGAGTACAGCCCGGATTTTTTTATCCGGTGACGTAATCGTTTTCGTTGGCGTTCCGTAAGGCAGGGTAGGGAGAAATGACGATAGATTTTTTAGCGAAATAGTCAACAGAAAGCAGGGGAAAAACATGTCTGGTACGCAGGCACCAACTCAATGCAAACTCGATAAGTATTTTAAGATTACTGAACGCGGATCGACGGTACGTCAGGAAGTTCTCGCTGGATTAACAACATTTTTGGCGATGGTGTATTCCGTTATTGTAGTACCGGGTATGCTTGGACAAGCCGGATTTCCCCATACTGCCGTATTTATTTCTGTCTGTTTGGTGACGGGCTTTGGTTCATTATTGATGGGGTTATGGGTTAATTTGCCGATGGCGATTGGCTGCGCAATCTCGTTGACTGCCTTTACTGCGTTCAGCTTGGTATTAGGCCAACAGGTGAGTGTTCCTGTGGCGTTGGGAGCCGTTTTCCTGATGGGATGTTTGTTTACGATCATTTCAGTAACAGGGATACGTTCATGGATTTTGCGCAATATACCAATGGGAATTGCGCATGGAGCAGGTATTGGTATCGGGCTATTTCTGTTGTTGATTGCAGCAAATGGGGTTGGGCTGGTCATTAAAAATCCACATGCAGGTTTACCCGTTGCGTTCGGATCGTTGACGGCTTTTCCAGTGCTGATGACGTTATTGGGGTTAGCGGGAATTATTGCTCTGGAGCGAAAAAAAATTCCCGGTGGTATTTTGCTGGTAATTATTGCAATCTCAATTATCGGCTTAGTTTTTGATCCTGCCGTAAAATATCAAGGGATTTTTAAATTTCCTACGTTGGGGGAAGATGGCTTATCCCTGATGTTTAGTATGGATATAATGGGTGCCTTACAGCCTGTAGTGCTACCGAGTGTTCTGGCGTTGATAATGACTGCGATATTTGATGCGACAGGAACGATTCGGGCTGTAGCCGGGCAGGCAAATTTATTGGACAAGGGCGGCCAGATTATCAGTGGCGGTAAGGCATTGACTGCTGATTCTGTCAGCAGTATCTTCGCTGGCGCGGTTGGTTCTTCTCCGGCCGCAGTTTATATCGAATCTGCTGCGGGAACGGCGGCAGGTGGGAAAACCGGTTTAACTGCTTCCGTTGTGGGTATTTTATTCCTGCTGATTTTATTCCTGTCTCCATTATCGTATTTGGTTCCTGCCTATGCGACAGCTCCTGCTTTGATGTATGTCGGGTTACTGATGCTGAGTAATGTGCGGAAGCTGAACTTTGATGATTCTATTGATGCGATGTCAGGCTTGCTGTGTGCGGTGTTTATCGTGCTGACTTGCAATATTGTGACAGGAATTATGCTGGGCTTTAGTGTGCTGGTTGTTGGGCGTATTCTTTCTGGTGAATGGCGTAAGCTGAATATTGGCACGGTTATTCTTACTATCGCATTAGTGATATTTTATGCCGGAAACTGGGCTATCTAGTTGGTTCTATGAACTGGGGGTTATTTAACCTAGGCCGCCTATGAAGTCGGTATGGTTCTGCGAAAGGGATGAGGTATTGCCGCCTCATCCCTTTCAATTACAACGACATGTTTCTGCGAAAAAACACTTTCACGAAATACTTTTTTAATCTGCCAAAATCAAATGTTGATAATTTGGGTCTGCGATAATTTCTGATTCTTTAAATGGCAGGCGCAACCATTGCTTCACCTTATACGAGCGAGTGGCATCGCTATAGTGAGGGGAAGCAGGATCATCTGATAATGAGGTTAATAATAAAGTATAAGCCTCCACTTTATTATGCGGGAAGCTAATAAGTTGTAAGTAACTATTGCCAAAAATCTTGGTCTTTTCTCCACCGGTATTTTTTATACAGGCGATAGTGAAATAGCCGATTTCACTACAGCCGCCATATAAAGGAATCCGCTGCTTTTCTCGTGATAAATATAAATAGTCCCCCCTTTGGGCATTCAATGCTAAACCACGGTGATTTAGATCCAGCACGGTGGCTCCCAGAGCTTGTCGGAGTGTCTCAGTTATATCAGCATGTAATTTACGCGGCGTATTTAATGGGTCATTTTTGTTAAAGGGAATGGCAAACAAAACATGATCCGGTAAATTCAATAGCCGGTTCCAAACACCATCCCAGATATGGGCACCCCGTGCGGTGAGATTACCACTATTATCCCAAGCCTTCAGGATATGGCAGGCCTGAGCTACATCAACGCGTTGTGGTGAGGAGTAAGTTGTGTCATTCAAAGCATCATGTTTTACATCGATCAACGGTGAATGACAAACTCTCTCTAACAGTTCGGATTTGAACAGTTCGGCGGTCAGAACACGGCTGTCCAATACCATTTTCTGGAGTACGTCATGGTTGATGTATTTCCCCGGATATTGATCCCGGCCTTTCAAATGTTCTTGTATCATAATATGGCCTAAACGCGTGCGCATACTGACAGGTTTATTACTATCAGGGCCAAAGATAACAGGATAGCCAGTCAAGGGTGATTGGGGATTGGTAAGCCAATAACTGTCGTTCATATTGGCGACATAATCAGTGCGCATCAAACTGGGCATCCGTGCCGGGCCTATGGCACCTGCCTGAGCTGAATCAGGATCACTTTGCCAATCGCAGAAGCTGCGTGAACCATCAAAAAACGGGATAGCAGGCGATAGCTGATTAGCCAGGGCTTGTCGCGATTCAGTGGTACAGATTTTCACCTGCTCAGGGGAAACATTGGGCACAACTCCCATATCTGCATACCAGACTTTATCGCTGTCACGACCAACGGCTACGGTATTCACCCAAGGCATAGATGCTTCTTGCTGTTGAATGGCAACAAATTCTTCAAGAGAACGGGTCTGGCCCCAGCGCAGCCAGTTCCGCCATAAGCGAAAATTTTCTTGATTGATATCGCGAATCGCAAATGCTTTCTTTGTATCCCAACGTAATGGGGGAATATTCACCAGTGGGCCGTATTCTGACTTATACAAAGTACGGGTAACGGGGGCCAACGTGCCAGAATCTTGCTTAACCTGAACTGTAATGGTATTGGCTTGCATTTTTATTATTTTGCCATCACGGAGATAACTTAATGGATCATCAGGCGTTAAACTGAGTTCGTAAAAACCCATGCGAGCCGCTGTCGAGACGGTGTGACTCCACGCAATACTCTCGTTAAAGCCAATTTGGATGAGGGGAATACCTAAAAACGCCACACCACTGACATTGATTTCTCCGGGGATTGTGAGCTGAGCCTGATAGAAACGATCTGGGCTAAACCAATACCAATGCGGGTTACCAAATAACAGCGGAGAGTCTGAATTGGTGGCTTGTGTTCCAAATCCATAGATATTACTGCCGATACCTTTGCTCACTAAGCTGTCCAAATGAAATGAAGCTATCGACATAGTGGATTCTGAATCTGAAATATCCGTAGCTGATAATGCGGCAGGAGGTTGGGCGTTAACAATATTGCTCAACATACGGGTATATCCCTTCGCAAAACCGATGGCATACATGCGTCGATAAATGTCCTGCTCACTGATTGGCCGAATCCAGTCCTTATTACGACAAGCCTGATGAGCGTCAGGGTGGAGAGGCAACTCGTGAAGATATCGGTTATAACCGGCAGTGAAACCGGCAACAAGCTGTTTGATTTGTTCAGGCTGGGCCTGAATCATGCGCTCCAGCATATCTTCTGAAAGAATATGGCGGTGATAAAAATCAGAATCCAAATTTTTCACTCTATCCGTCAACCCCTCATAAACCAGTGTGGCTTGTCCCCCAAGGTATCGGGAACGTTCACCACGGTAAGTCAGAAAGGAATCTGCCATAGTACAAAGATTGTCTTGTGTCTGAACATAACCATAGCCATAACCCAATCCAACCCAATTTTTTGCTTTAATATGCGGAACCCCTAAACTGGTACGGCGTATTTCTGCATAGGTATCCAAATGACGATTAGCCTGCTTCGTGGGGACATAATGAAGGCAGGCACTTAATAAGCTTGAGAGTACAATCAAAGTAAACACTTTAAGGCAGGTTTTTATTTTTATCGTTTCAAATATCATGTTACTTTTCCTCAGCAATTATTAATATTCAGTCAATAATTTTCTTTCGTGGTTGTAGTGGCTTTGAATAAACCTGACCAACATGTTTTACGTGAGGTTTCTGAGTGATTAGGCATAACATACTTATCCTTAGCACAAAAATACTATTGATTTTCTCCATTAGATTAATTTGATATTGAAAGCAATGGCTATTGGGGGCTTCAGATAAGGCAATTTCATATTTGCTGGATAGTGCATTTTATAGCTCCCAGGGCGAGAGCGTGAACTTTTTGTTAAAAAATTTCAGGTTTGACGAATAAGAAAAAATATAATTTCATACTTCTTTTTTCGGGAAGTCTTCTTATGAGTATCGATGCTTTTTCTCAGTATTTCAGTACATTAACAGATCCCCGCCAGTCGTCTAAGATCAGTTATCCTTTGTTTGATGTCCTTTTTCTGTCGATTACAGCCATCATCGCCGGTGCAGAAGGATGGGAAGATATTGAAGATTTCGGCGAAACGTACCTGGACTGGTATCAAGAAAAAACCCTTTTTCCGAATGGAATACCGGGACATGATGCTATCGCTCGCCTGATTTCTCGGCTCAATCCCGTTGAGTTTCAGCACTGTTTTATTCATTGGGCTCAATGGGTTAACGAACGCTCAGAAGGGGAAATTATCGCTATTGACGGAAAAACGTTGCGGGGAACTTATGATGGCAAGAATCGGCAGTCGATGCTCCACATGGTGAGTGCGTTTGCCACCCAGAACGGCGTAGTGATGGGACAACTGAAGACAGACAAAAAGTCCAATGAAATCACTGCGATCCCAAAATTACTCCGCTTGCTGGATATCACAGGTTGCCTGATAACAATTGATGCGATGGGATGCCAAACGAAGATTGCGGAACAAATTGTGCAGCAGGAAGGTGACTATCTTCTGGCGGTGAAAGGGAATCAGGAGACGTTGTATCGCGCGGTTAAGAAGGCGTTGTCAGCCCAAGTTTCTGCCGTGAGTCATGCCGAAAATATCACTATAGAACAAGGACATGGTCGTATAGAAGCCCGTGAATATCATGTGTTACCCGCCCAAGCGCTGTCTCAACAATTTCCAGAATGGAAAAACTTAAAAACTGTGGGCGTGGCAATTGGATATCGAATTGATAATAAAGGAAAAGAATCACTTGATTATCGTTATTACATCAGTTCAGCGGAACTGAGCACCGACAAATTTGCCGCCGCTGTCAGGGGACACTGGGGGATCGAAACCCGATTACATTGGGTTCTTGATGTCACGATGGGAGAAGATGCTTGCCTTATCCACCGGGGAGAATCGGCTGAAATATTGGGATGTATGCGTCACATCAGTGTCAATATGTTGCGGGCAGAGACAACCAAAAAAGCCAGTATTCGCCGAAAACAACGGCTTGCGAGCATGGATATTAACTATTTGGATAAGGTATTAGTTGCAGGGTTTAAGGCGTTGGGCAAGAAGTGAACATTCACGCTCTTGCCCTGGTGGCGGGGACGTCAAACCACCCGAAAACACTAATAGCTTCACCATCTGCGGTAGAAATCAGGTAACCGCTGATTAAAATGCCAAACAGAACAATATAGAGCGTTAGATGAACAAGTATTGAGCTGATGCGTGTAAAGAGGCTATAACTTGCCAGTGGTTTTGGCGGAGGGGAGATAAATCGCCATATGACCCGAATGACCATGACACTGAAAAGAAATATGCCGATACTCTTATGAAGTTCCGGTGCGCGATGATACCAGGTATCGTAATAGCTTAATGTCACCATCCATAATCCAAGGCCAAACATCCCGTAAACGGCAAGGGCGACTAACCAATGGATTAAAACAGAAATATGACCAAAGCGTGTGGAAGTATTTTTTAATAGCATATTGAATAAATGCCTACTGGAACAGGTCGTCAGTTAAAAAGTTTGTATATTATAGTAGATAAAAATGAAATTTTATTTCAGTGAATTTTAAGCAAATAATTTGTTTAAGAATGTCAAAATTTATCAATGATGAAATTAAGTTATACTATTTTAGATGAGATTAAGATGAGATTTATTGTTTTATATATTTCTTTTGGTTATCTCTTATGCCTAATTGTTTTGGCTTCTGATGAGGTTAATATAATTTTAGGGGAAACTGTTGTCAATTAGGATTTTAAAAGGTTCTTTTTTTGTGGGTATTTGATAATCATTGGAAATAGAAAGGTGGCTTATTATTTTATTGGGGAAGTAAATTCTTATTGCCTGCCTGTTTTCTATTATCAGCGGGTATAGTATTTTATCCGGCATAGTAATATTTTTTGTGCAGTCACATCATTTTATTATCAAAGCGAGAGAGACGATGTATACATTGTGGATAGCCAATAAAAATTATTCTTCTTGGTCACTTCGTCCGTGGATTTTGCTCAAAGCGTTGGATATTCCTTTTAATGAGCGGCTTAGTTATTTTGAAGATGGTAAAAACAGCCATGAGAAATTCAAAGCATTCTCACCGACAGGGTTGGTTCCTTGCCTGATTGATGAAAATATTACGGTTTGGGATTCGTTAGCGATTGCGGAATATATTGCAGAGGATCACGTTCAGGTCTGGCCATCAGATAAAATAGCCAGAGCATGGGCGAGAAGTGCTGCGGCAGAAATGCACTCTGGATTTGCTACATTACGCCAAATTTGCTCAATGAATTGTTCCGTTCGAACTGAGTTACCTGAAATCACGCCTGAGTTGCAATGTGATATTGACCGAATTGATGCTCTTTGGTCAGAAGGGTTGGCTAAATTTGGCGGTGAATGGCTGGCGGGAGATAAATTTACTGCTGTTGATGCATTTTATGCGCCAGTGGCTTTACGTGCCCGAACCTATGGGTTGAAATTTTCCGTTATTAGTCAGCAGTGGATTGATCGCATACTGAAACATCCTGCGATGGTAGAATGGGCAGAGGCTGCTATAAAAGAACCTGAAATAACGCATTAACCCACATTGTTTTATAAATCTTGTTTTATAAATCCGAAAATAATCACACAGGGTACTTTTAGTGCCCTATTTTTGATAATTCATTTATTTGGTGATTGTATGTATTTTTAATTATTTATGATTATTATAAATTGAGTGATTATTTTTATTTTATTTAAAGTTATTTTGATAAATGAGTGCTTGTTTATGTGTTTTTATGGATAATATTTTCTCATCTTTACAGAGAGGAAAGGATAAAAATGGATTGGCATGGTATTGTTTTTAGCACTGTTTTTGGTGGTGTTGTCGGTGGTATTTTTTGGTTTATGGGAAATAAAGGGCTGATTAGTAAAACAGTTTCCACTGTTATTTTCTTAGTTGCCATGTCAGGTTGGAATTTGTTTTATTTTAAAGTATTGAAAGGTCAAAATGATTCTGTCATTGATGGAATGGAATCTGTGATGAAAAAAATTGATTTGCCTATTTTCCTTACGATTAGAGACAAAGATCCAAAAGTTTATGATGAACTTAAACAGGAAGTTTTGACATTAAAGAAAGAAGGGAAGAGTAATGATGAAATAGAATTGGTAATTTTAAATAAAATTCTTGCATTGCTCGATAGCCGTTTTTTGTTTGCTCCTGATGAAAATATTATTTCTCAGGCAAGTGTGATAGTTAAACAAATGGAGTTTCTACAGCAAAAAAATGCTGAACAATGTTTTAGTTTTCTTTTTCCAACAATGAACGAAAATTTTTCCGATATAGAAAAAATAGCAAAATCCTTTCCAAAAGAATTGTATAAACAGCGGCTGCAAGCTGACAGAGAGATGCTGATCGCCTCTTATGATGGGAAAAAACGCCAATTTTCAGTAGAAGATGGTGAACTTGTTTTACAAGATCTGGAAACAGTGAAGTTTGATCTGGCGCAGAAATATGGTGACGATATTACTTTGTTGGAATCCCTGCAAAGTGGCAGTACTGATAAAGTAAAAAGTTGTGACATGTATATTCATATGAATAAAAAAATTCTTGAACTTCCACCAGAAAGAGCGGCTCGTTTATATCGTTATTTTGTGAGTCACTTGTAACCTGTTTCGTGCCTGTACCCAATGAATTAATAAAAAATTAATATGGATAAAAAAAGCTCCGTGTAGGAACGGAGCGGGAATGGGTAAAAGTAGCTGGGAAAATGTAGTACAGATGTATCTTAACTCCACATCATTAAATATGAGCTAAACAAAAGAGGCATTATATTAAAAGCATCGTATTGGATAGAGATAGCGCTGTATCATTTTACAAAATGAGGGTAATGATTTTAGTGGATAAGGAAATTACTGGCGGTCAGAATACTTGGTATGGCCCATGTCGCATGGATGATCTGTGCTCAGGCCATACCAAATATTAGTCGTTGTCATTGAGCATATCCTCCATCTGTTTTTTTAATGGAAAACCGCATCCCGAATGACATCCAGCGAAGCAGGGTTCTCAATCAAGGCAATATCACTTGGCTCACGTCCTTCACAAATAGCTTGCATAGTGCGGCGAAGCATTTTTCCTGAACGAGTTTTTGGTAATTGAGTCACAAAATAGACACGTGCCGGGCGTCCAACACTGCCGATTTTTTTATCCACCAATGCCATTAGTGCTTTTTCCAACACAGCAAAATGGTCTGCATTCTGGATTTCCCGCCCTTCCTTGAGAACAGCAAAAGCAACCGCTGTTTGTCCTTTTACTTCATCTTTGATACCAATCACCGCAACTTCTGCCACGTCTTCATGGCTGGCGATGCATTCTTCAATTTCTCGTGTTCCCAGACGATGGCCTGAAACATTAATGACATCATCAGAACGCCCCAGAATAAAATAGTAACCGTCGCTGTCACGGATCCCCCAGTCAAATGTTGAGTAGACTTGTTGATCAAAACTTTTCCAGTACGTATTGATAAAACGGGTATCGTCTCTATAGATGGTCTGGATACAACCGGGGGGAAGAGGGCCTTTGATAACCAGCATTCCCTTTTCGTTAGCACCACATTCCTGACCGGTCAGTTCGTTGATCAGCTTGACGTTGAAACCATACATAGGAAACCCTGTACTGCCAAAACGGTTTGGCCTATCGTCCAAACTGCGTGCGATTGCCATAATCGGCCAGCCAGTTTCGGTTTGCCAGTAATTATCAATCACAGGTACATTGATGGTTTCGGTAATCCAGCGGGCAGTGTGTTCATCCAGCGGCTCTCCTGCCAAATAGAGTGTTTCCAGTGATGAAATATCATATTTAGAAATATAATCCGTAGGGTATTTTTTGAGGACACGGATTGCAGTTGGAGCAGAAAACATTCTGGTAACTTGGTATTTTTCGACAATTTGCCACCAAATACTGGCATCCGGGCGTATTGGTAGCCCTTCATACATGATAGTTGCCATGCCCGCGATCAGAGGTGCGTAGATAATATAGGAATGCCCGACAACCCAGCCGATATCAGATGTGCAAAAGAAAACGCCACCGGCCTTACCGCCAAAAATAACATCCATTGATGTCGCCAGTGCCACGGCATAACCGCCAACATCTCGTTGTACGCCTTTGGGTGTCCCGGTTGTGCCTGACGTATAGAGCACACAGGATGTTTCATTGGATTCAAGCCATGTAACGGGAACGTTCGCAGCCAGATGTTCTTGTCGTAATGTGGCGAAATCGACATCTCTATCTTCCACCCAATTAATCTCAGCCAGCCCACGGTTTACCATCAGTACATGGCGTGGGGTATGATTGGCCAACTCAATAGCTTCATCCAACAGTGGTTTATAGGGGATGATTTTACCTCCGCGTGAACCGGCATCCGCAGAGACAACCAGAATTGGTTCAGCGTTATCCAATCGGGTGGCAAGACTATGGGAAGCAAAGCCGCCAAATACCACCGAATGAATTGCACCAATGCGTGCGCAGGCCAGCAAAATAAACAGGGCTTCGGCCACCATTGGCATATAAACAACGACGCGATCGCCTTTTTTTACACCGAGCGACAGCATTATGGCGGCAGCTCGGTTTACTTCCTGATGTAACTCCTGATAGGTGAAAACGCGCTCACTACCCGTCTCGGTTGAAATGGCAATCAGCGCCTTAGCATCGGGTTGACTTTCCAGCCAGCGATCCAATGCGTTATAGCAAAGATTAGTTTTACCCCCGCAGAACCAACGGGCAAAGGGAGGATGACTGTGATCGAGAGCTTGTTCAAAAGGCTGTTGCCAATGTATTCGTTTGGCTTGTTCAGCCCAAAAGGCATTGGGATCATCAATCGAATGCTGATAGAAATTTTGGAATGACATAATCTCTCCTCGCGTTATGCAGATGAGAGGCGGTTTCTGGAGCCAGAACCGCCAATGGCCATGCCTTTCATCATTTCAAGCTGCTGTTTTTTTAGTTGTGATGCAGCTTAAAATTAATTGGATATATAGATTATATAACGTACAAATCGAGGTATTCGTTCACAGGAACATCTTTTAATGACATGAAGTCAAGAGATACCGCCAGAATTTTTTGTTGTTGCTCTTTCGGGAATTGACGCGCCAGATTGGTTTTAAATTTTTCTTCTAACAGCGGGATGCCATCTTTTCGGCGGCGAGCGTGCCCAATCGGGAATTCGACCTTCACTTCATCAAGCTGAGTTCCATCGGTAAATACCAGAGTCAACGCATTGGCAATAGAGCGTTTTTCAGGGGCATGATAATCACGGGTAAAATCAGGATCTTCGACGCAGATTATTTTTTCCCGTAAGGCATCAATGCGAGGATCAACGGCGATATCATCCTCATAATCCGCTGCTGTCAGGCGGCCAAAAATCAGTGGGATGGCAACCATATATTGAATGCAGTGGTCCCTGTCTGCCGGATTGTTCAGTGGGCCTTGTTTATCGATGATTCTGATGCAGGCTTCATGGGTGCGGATAGTGATTCTGGCGATGTCTTCAACACATTTTCCAAGTTCTTTCAGTTGTTGATGCAGGCTCATTGCCGCTTCTACGGCGGTTTGTGAGTGGAATTCTGCGGGGAAAGAGATTTTAAACAGCACATTTTCCATCACATAAGAACCATAAGGGCGCTGGAATTTGAATGGCTGACCATTGAACAGAACATCATAAAATCCCCATGTTTTTGCTGTTAATACGGAGGGGTATCCCATTTCGCCCTTTTGCGCCATCAATGCCAGACGCACTGCGCGGGAAGTGGCATCTCCCGCCGCCCAGGATTTGCGGGAGCCGGTATTGGGGGCATGGCGGTAAGTTCTCAGGGATTGTCCGTCAACCCAAGCCAATGAAACTGCGTTTAAAATTTCCTCCCGCGTCAAACCCAGCATTTGAGCGACTACTGCCGTGGAGGCGATTTTGACCAAGACCACATGATCCAACCCGACTTTATTGAAGGCATTTTCCAATGCCAGGCAGCCTTGAATTTCATGCGCCTTAATCATGGCTGTCAGTACATCCCGCATAGTGAGTGGCTTTTCTCCTTGGGCAACCGCATTTCTGGATAACCAGTCGGCAGTGGCAAGGATGCCGCCAAGATTATCAGAAGGATGTCCCCACTCAGCCGCCAGCCAGGTGTCATTAAAATCCAGCCAGCGAATCATTGCACCAATGTTGAATGCAGCCTGAACAGGATCGAGCTGAAATTGAGTTCCCGGTACGCGAGCACCATCAGGCACAATCGTTCCCGGCACAATAGGTCCCAATAGTTTTGTGCAGGCGGGATATTCCAGCGCTTCCAATCCGCAGCCCAAGGTATCTATAAGGCAATGATGGGCTGTGGCGTAAGCAATCGGGGATGTTATGACGTAATCCATGACATAATCCACAATATCGACAATCACCTGATCGTAATCAGGACGGTTGTTAACAACAGAGGTAGACATAATTAATCCTTAAGTCATTATTTGTAAATTAAACTATTTACGTTGATCAATCGGTATAAATGTCAAATTCTCGGGGCCGGTATAGTTAGCCGAAGGACGAATAATTTTGTTATCAATGCGCTGTTCAATAATGTGTGCGGCCCAACCGGAAGTGCGGGCAATGACAAACAGTGGGGTAAACATGGCCGTAGGAATCCCCATCATGTGATAGGACACCGCAGAAAACCAATCGACATTCGGGAACATTTTTTTGTTATCCCACATGACAGATTCGATTCGGTCTGCAATGTCATACATCTGAACTGTACCTGCGTCTTGAGAAAGCTTCAGGGAAATCTCTTTAATTACCTTATGGCGAGGATCGGACACGGTGTAAACCGGATGACCAAAACCGATGATGACCTCTTTTCTCTCCAGACGGGTAAGAATATCGGCTTCAGCCTGATCCGGCGTGTCATAACGCTGCTGGATATCAAATGAAACCTCATTGGCTCCACCATGCTTTGGCCCGCGCAGGGCACCAATGCCCCCGATAATGGCAGAGTAAATATCTGATCCTGTGCCGGCAATCACACGGCTGGTAAAGGTGGAAGCATTAAATTCATGCTCGGCATACAAGATTAAAGAGGTGTGCATTGCCTTTTCCCATGACTCTCGTGGTTTTTGGCCATGCAGGAGATGGAGAAAATGCCCGCCAATGGAATCATCATTGGTTTCAACTTCAATGCGGCGCCCATTATGGCTGTAGTGATACCAATAAAGTAGTATCGAACTGAGCGATGCCAGCAAGCGATCCGCGATATCACGGGCGCCTGTAACGTTATGATCTTCTTTTTCCGGCAGGGTACAACCCAGTACAGAGACCCCCGAGCGCATCACATCCATCGGGTGCGCTACTGCCGGCAAGGCTTCCAATGCTGCTTTAACGCTACTGGGCAGGCCACGCAGTGCTTTTAATTTGGCTTTATAGAATGCTAATTCTGCGCGGGAAGGGAGTTTATCGTGGATGAGCAGGTAGGCTATTTCTTCAAACTCACAATGGGCAGCCAAATCGAGAATATCATAACCACGGTAATGTAAATCGTTACCGTTTTTCCCTACTGTACAAAGCGCTGTGTTGCCTGCTGTAATGCCGGAGAGGGCAACGGATTTTTTCGGTTTTAATGCCGTTTTTTCAGGAGATCCCGCTGTTGTATTCTGTTGATTCATGAGTATCACCTTTGCTATTTTTTCTGAGAAAACAGGGCGTCCAGTTTTCGTTCAAAAGCGTAGTAGTTGATGCTTTCATAAAGTTCATTACGGGTTTGCATCATATCGATGACGTTCTTTTGTGTGCCATCACGACGCAAAGAGGTATAGACCTGCTCAGCCGCTTTATTCATGGCCCGGAATGCAGATAGTGGGTAGAGGGCAATGGCGACACCGACACTTCTCAATTCTTCGACGGTAAAAAGCGGCGTTGCACCGAACTCGGTAATATTCGCCAAAATGGGAACCTGAGTTCTGGATGAAAATTCCTTATACATAGGCAGTTCTGTAATAGCTTCAGGGAACAGCATATCCGCGCCTGCTTCAATATAAGCCGCAGCTCTTTCGAGGGCGGCATCCAGCCCTTCCACTGCGAGTGCATCGGTGCGGGCCATAATGACGAAATCTGCATCGGTACGGGCATCAACGGCAGCCTTGATCCGGTCTACCATCTCCTCTTTAGAAACAATTTCTTTATTCGGACGATGACCACAACGTTTAGCTCCAACCTGATCTTCAATATGAATTCCCGCAGCACCTGCTTTAATAATAGAACGAACAGAGCGGGCGACATTAAATGCAGAGGAACCGAATCCGATATCTGCATCCGCGAGCAGCGGTAAATCACAGACATCTGTAATGCGGCGGATATCAGTTAATACATCATCCAGCGTGGAGATGCCCAAATCTGGCAACCCCAGTGAGCCTGCTGAAACCCCGCCACCTGAAAGATAAATGGCCTTGTAACCTGCTCTTTTCGCAAGTAACGCATGGTTTGCATTGATGGTTCCGACCACTTGTAACGGAGATTCGGCTTCTATTGCCTGACGAAAAGCCAAACCGGCAGAGGAAAATGCCATACATAACTCCACTGTTACTAAAATGAAACCAATTTGTGTTGTTTTGTTATTAAAGCAAGGTTGATGCCAAAAATTAGAAATAAGAGAGAAAAATCAGTAGGTAATATGATTGATGTGCTCTTTTTTGTTATTAATCAAATGAATATATGAAACCCGTTTAATTATATGGTTACTGGTTTCCTATTGGTTATAATGTATACTTGTTTCATTTTGAATCAATTATGTTTCATCTATGTTTCATTTATTAAGAATGAAACATAGATGAAATTAATGGTTGCACTCATTGAAAGAGGAATGGGGGAAATATGGCGTCAGTGCATGCAGGTGAGCGTGATAACAGTAAACCCGTGATCTGGACCGTTTCCGTTTCCAGACTTTTTGATCTTTTCCGCGATATTACGCCTGAATTTGATCATCAGGCTGATATCACCCCGATTCAATTGGGTTTTGAACATGCAGTGCAACATATTCGCAAGCGTTTGGAAACAGAGCATTGTGATGCTGTCATTTGTGCGGGTTCTAATGGTGCATATTTGAAAAGCCGCTTATCTGTGCCTGTGATTATCGCGAAAGCCAGTGGGTTTGATTTTATGCAGGCATTGGCTCGTGCCCGGCAAATCAGCTCCCGGATTGGCGTCATTACTTACCAAAATCCCCAGCCTGTATTGGAAGAATTTCAGCAGAGTTTCAGCCTGCGCATCGAACAACGCAGTTATGTGACAGAAGAAGACGCCAGAGCACAGGTAAATGCTTTGAAAGCGATGGGAATCAAAGCCATCGTTGGTGCAGGGTTAATAACCGATCTTGCTTATGAAGCGGAACTGGTGGGCGTTTTTGTCTATTCTGCCGACTCTATCCGGCTGGCATTCCAAGATGCGTTGGAAATGGCCAGAATGGCCAAGCTGAGTCAGGCTGTGATTTCACCTTATCCTACGGAGGATAAACTACGTACTCGTCATACAATCAGTGACATCAGGGGAAATGCTACTGGGGTAGAACATGTGCGCAATACGATCATGCTGTATTCCCGTTCGGCGGCTACAGTTTTGATTCAGGGAGAAAGCGGGACAGGAAAAGAGCTGGTGGCACAGGCGATTCACCATGAATATACCTTGCGTTATGGTCAGTTGGCAGGCAAGCATCCCCGGCCGTTTGTGGCTGTTAACTGTGGGGCGATTACAGAATCTTTGTTGGAAGCTGAATTGTTTGGCTATGAAGAAGGCGCTTTTACGGGTTCCCGGCGTGGCGGGCGGGCCGGATTGTTTGAAGTTGCGCACAGGGGGACGTTATTTCTGGATGAAATTGGCGAAATGCCGTTACCGCTGCAAACCCGATTATTGCGGGTATTAGAAGAAAAATCTGTCGTCAGGGTAGGGGGATATCGCCCAATTGCTGTTGATGTTCGTATTATTTGTGCTACGCATTGCGATTTGGATACATGGGTAAGGGAAGGGCGTTTTCGGACAGATTTGTTCTACCGTTTGAGTGTATTGCGGATTAACATACCGGCTCTACGGGAAAGGGGAAGAGATATCAGTTTGTTGGCGCTGGAATACTTACAACGGGCATTTGCTGCACTTAACTTACCTGTTTCATCTTCGAGAGTCCAGGAACTTGCTGCGTGTGATGAAGCATTGCAGTCTTATGACTGGCCGGGAAATGTGCGTGAACTGCGTAACTTAATGGAACGGATAGCACTGTATTTGAGCGCCCATCCTGAACAAGCTTTGACACCGGCATTGATATTATCACTTTCACCAGAGCGCCAGATTGATATCAGTACAATCAACAATAATCTGAAAGCTGCTCAGATTAAGGCATCCCCTATTACTGAAAGCGCACTTTCAGTGCATGATATTGTTGCGAGATTTTCAGGTAATCGACGGGCGGCTGCGGAATATTTGGGAATTAGCCGCACGACATTATGGCGGAAATTGAAAAAGGAGAGAGACAATAATTAAAAAAATGCGATAAACTTTATGAATTACAAATTTTCGATCGGTAGTTTTGTTAGCTGAATATATGCCTTAGAATCATGCGGATGATAATGTATTTTAAGATTTTTCCATTACTGCTATTAATGATTCAATGAGGGGCTGTCATTAAGTTTGTTAACTCAATTATCATAATGACAAACTCCCTGTTTTATCAATGCCAATTAGGTATTCTGACAGATGAATAATAACCGTTAATTAGTTCTTATTCGCCAGTAAATTCGCATATCGCTTCATATCGATATTTCCACCACTCAAAATAATCCCGATACGTTGCCCCTTTAATTGTTCCCGCATCGCTTTTGCAGCAGCAAAACCTAAACACCCGGTAGGCTCGACAACGGTTTTCATTCGCTCTGCTAAAAAATACATGGCGTCGAGCAGTTCTTCATCTGATGCTGTCAGAATATCTTCAACTAAATGTCGAATGATAGGAAACGTGTGCTGTCCCAAATGCTGTGTTTGTGCGCCATCTGCGATAGTTTTTGGGGTTTCGATATGAACAATTTCCCCTGTTTTAAAGGATTGCTGCCCATCATTACCGGCGGCTGGCTCGACACCAAAAACCCGGCATGTTGGCGATAAATGAGCGGCAGAAAGTGCAGAGCCAGACAATAAACCACCCCCGCCGAGGGGAATAAACAGGGCATCTAACTCGCCGACTTCTTCAAACAATTCCTTAGCGGCAGTCCCTTGACCAGCAATGATATGTGGGTGATCGAAAGGTGGAATAAGAGTCATACCATGCTTTTCTGCCAGATGACGGCCTATTTCTTCGCGATCTTCTGTATATCTGTCATAGAAAATAACCTTACCGCCGTAATCTCTGGTCGCTGTCACTTTGGCTTGTGGTGCATCCTGAGGCATGACAATGGTAGCAGAAATATTCAGTAACTTGGCTGCTAACGCGATTGCTTGTGCATGATTGCCGGATGAAAAAGCAATAATTCCCGCTTTTTTCTGTTCATCACTGAATTGGCATAGGGCATTCATGGCCCCACGAAATTTGAATGCGCCCATTTTTTGGTAATTTTCACACTTGAAATAGACCTGTGCATTAAACATTTCGTTGACTGTCGTTGAGGTGAAAACGGGAGTCTTGTTGATATATTGCTTCATACGGGAGTGGGCTTCAGAAATAGCATTGTAATCAGGAATAAACTTCATTATGTGAGCCTCCTGCGCTCAGTGATGCCTTTTTATTTGTACTCTGAATCTTTCAAGTTGCAGTTAATGCTAAGATGATTTTCATCATCGTAATACTTCCTAAATATTAATATATTCTTGTGGTATCCAGCCAGTTTCCCCTGATTCTTTATGCGCCCAATACCAGCCGTTTAAGGTGTTTTCCAGATAGAGACATTCTCCTGTTTTAACTGTTAGTTCATGAGCTGTATAATTCTCTAGGCATATTGCTTTATTAGGAGGAATAAAATGTAAAATTTGTTGAGGAACCCAACCACTGATATTTGAATCATTAGTTGTCCAAACCCAGAAAGGATATTCAAGGTCACTATAACTAACTGAAACGACATCCCCAACCTGTAATTTTATCGGATTCGGGTAAGCACTAGCATAATCACGGGTAACAATACCTTTTCTTAGCATTTTCACTCCTGAACTATTTTGATAATTGGAGGGCTATGTCTAATAAATGGATTTCAAAATACTATCAACAAAGCTGCAAGTTGAAAAACAACGGAGATATATCCATATCTTCTCCAGTTCACTCATTAGATTATCAATAATATTAAAGGAAAAGTTTATTTAGAATAATATGATTTAAATGTATCTGAAAGGGTTGTTTTCCATAATTGTGATGGTTGGCAATTTTATTGTAAATCACTTATTTCTTATTGGTATTATAATTTCATTCATTATATTAAAATGGCTCTCGTTCTTTACTATTTTTGTTGAGGATAAAAAAAGAGGTTATTTATAATCTAAGCTTGATAGCAGTGCAATATCTTGTTGTTATTAGCAACTATCATTTCAGTGCTCCATAAAAGGTGAATTAATAACCAATCAAAAATATTTATTAAGTGATATTTTTAATAATTTCATCATAAGGAGAACCGTATGAAAATGATGAATATGATATCTGGCACAATCTTAGCGGTTTTATCTTTTTTATGGACTTCTACTGCTTTGGCAGAGGAAAAAAGTGTTAATACCGAAGAGCACTCAGAGTTATCTGCTGAATATAATATGGAGTTTATCCATCTTTCCTCCTCTCAATTGAATCTTGTAGTAGAAAAAAAAGACTCTCAGTGTATGTACGAGAGCGGTGATGATCAGTTTAATCTTCCGATTGGTAAGCAACATAGCGTCTATTTAGAAGATAGTAATAATTTTTTTAGTGGTTGCGCATTTAAAACAAAAAGTGTCGAATGGAAAATTTTTAGTGGTCCTATAAGTTGTCATTTGATATTTGAACATGGGTATGATACCGATTGGTATACAGAGATTAAAGGGTGTGAAAATATAGTTGATAGGGCTAGTTGCAAAGGAGAGGATTGCAATCAGAAAAAGGTTTATGGCGGAGACTCAAAGATTGATATAAAGTTAGAGATTTCGGCAAGTTAAATTTAAATATTTATTTTTTATATACAAAAGGGAGGGTTTCCTCCCTTTGTCTTGTTCAAGATAATATCCCGTAATCCCCTTGATTACTCATAACTTGGCTTTTTCTTAATAAGAAATTAACTATTTTAATTAAGTTATTTTATTAAGGGGAGAATGACGCAATTCTATTTTAATATTGACATGGAAATTACCGGGGTTATCTTTATTCGAAAAAAATCAGAGATTGTTGACTTATGCAATAACGCTCAATGCCAAAGCCTGCTATTTAAATTTTGTCACTATTTGCAAGTTGAGGATGGAGGCAGGAACGTGAGAGGTGTAAGGCAATTAATAAATGTAATAATTCCTACTCAAAAATTAAAACTGATGAATGCTTTAACACCTAGGTAGTGTCCATTGATGCCCATAAAAATAAAATGGGTGGGCGTAAGGTGGACATTGGACAAACAAAAGGGCTACATGGAAGTGTAGCTCCTTACATTGATGATAAGGTGGAAAAGGGCGGCAGCATCACGTTTGAGACCTTCCACCGTCAGAATATGTATTTACCCGAATGATTCCAGAACTGGTGAAAAAAAGCCATCGTGGACGGTGAAAAGGTTTACTATATCAATAGCAAGCCGTGTGATATTCCCGAAGGCTGTCGCTTAGACGTCCGTGTCCAGATGCCGGAGGATTAGGTGTGGAATGTGGGGTAGGGGGTATGGAGAAATTTAGCTATAAGGAAATAGAGTAAGAAAGGGCTGACTAAGATAATAAAGTGTATTAGCCAAGTGAGATACATTGATATTATTTCACCTGGCATTATTTTACTAAAAATATTTTATATATTAATGAGTTAATTATATTTCTTCGAGAGGCGAATAACGTGACTCTATTTTGACATTAACGTAAAAGTCACCGGAATTATCAAAATAATTACTATCTAAAAATAAAAGAGTTAATTCGCCATCTGTGGGCACTGTCTTATGGAGTACTCCATTACCAATCTCATATGTCTTGTCACCAATTTTTGCAGCTAAACCACCACTTGGAGGATTAGGAGGAACCCCTTGAAGTGCAGACCACGGATTCGGACGGTTGTCATTGACAAATTTCACCTGATGGATATTATATCCCCCTTTTGGAGCACAAGTCCTGTCGGTTGGCCTTGCTCAAGTTTACCGGGAACAGCTCCAGACCAATCATACATAGTATTACCTCCAATTATGTCTTTATAACTTTATGAAGGCGGTGGGATACTTCTCCGCCTGTGAACATCAATAAAATAGGTTCATCAATATTGGAGAGAGCTTCTGGTTAGAATGGCACGGAATGGTTGGTGGGACATTAATAAAATCTATTTACCGATGGCTTACTGATAAGACTTAGCATACTGATAGTGGGATATAACCCTTGATTTCCTTAATTTCTGTCTCTCTGACAGAATTATTAAAAATCAATTGGTTATGTTAAATGATGGAATTGCGCTCTTTTAACCTATTGATTTAATTGAATTCCCGTTCTGTGAAGGAAATAGGTAAAATCAACGACTTAGCTAAAGGTGGGATTTCTCACCTTTAATTCAGCCCGCTTCCGTTTCAAACGGAGGCGTGAAATTAACTCTAGGGATTCCTTGAGGTTAAGGAGTTCAATCTCAGAGGCTACCCAATAATATTGGGTTGGTTATAAATGGCTCAGTACGTTTAACATACTTACCTGTCGTCGAGGTCATTATCTCAGTGACCTCGAAGAATACCGTGGTCCTTACTTTGGCCTACCCAATAGCTTTGGGTTGGTTGTCTTGCTATATGGGACAAGAACTGCCCCTCTTTAAGAGGGGCAGTTTGACCACCGAAAATATCGGTATGCAAACTGGTGATCATTTGTGCCGACGAAATTCGTCGTGAGTCACTCAGTTACCCTGTGTTGGGAGAATCACAATGCAGAGCTTAAAGATGATTGGAATTTCAACCATGGCTCAGATTTGAGCCATCTACGGCAACTATAGGGATTTCCTCTATAGTTGATTACCCTGAGAGTTAAAGGGTAGATTTCTGTGCTATGGCGATCAATCTTCCTTTTCATCCTTACCTTAGAACTGACCTTATCTTCTTTAGCAAAAAAAATCATTCGCCAAATAACATCAAAAAATTTGAATATTTAAAATTACTGTTTATATGCACAGAAAGGCATTATTTCAGAGAGGAATTTTAATAGTATTTTTTCGAATAAAATAATGATGTCCGTTCTTCGATATGTGTCTTAGAGAGAATGATCTGAGGGGCAAGCCAGACCCAAGACAGACAAAAATGGCGTGTATTTTTGTTACACTTTCTTACAAATAGAAATACATTCGTTACAAATAAAAACACCTCAGAGGGGGATTCTGAGGCGTCTCGATTTTAACTCCACGTGCATTTCACATGCACTTTGAAGTCCTTTTACTGTCATGACAGTGACCTACCAACTTTGCTAACTTCTTGTTTTTCAAGTTGTTGTCCTTACACTGTCCTACCAAATTTGGTGGAGCTGGCGGGAGTTGAACCCGCGTCCGAAATTCCTACATACCACTTTAATAGTATCAAAAGCAATAATTTACTTTATTTTTCATATGGTTGGTTTTATCTGATGTCATTCGGTTTTATGCGTTTTTATCTCTTTGTCGCCAAATCGCCGCCATGAATTAGCGGTTCCAGTTGAGATTGTGAAGTGGGTTTTTTGTTACTGCATCTTCCAAGTGATCGGGCGCAAAGTGAGCGTAAACCATGGTCATTTTAATGTCTGCATGACCTAAAATATCTCTCAATACCAATATGTTTCCGCCGTTCATCATAAAGTGGCTGGCGAAAGTATGGCGCATAACATGAGTACATTGCCCTTCCGGTAGGTCAATGCCAGCCCGTTTAACTGCACGTTCAAAAGATTTTCTACATGGGGTAAATAGTTTTCCCCTGTTTTTAGGAAGTTCCTCGTACAGCTCCTGAGATATAGGAACAGTTCTGTTTTTCTTGCTTTTGGTTTTTGTGTAGGTAATTCGGTACTTTGATATTTGATGGCCTTGCAGATTTTCGGCTTCGCTCCAACGCGCCCCGGTAGCCAAACAAATTTTCGCAATCATTAACAGGCTGGGGCTTTGGGAATCAGCGCAGGCATCAAGTAAGCGTTTAATTTCTTCCGGCGCTAAGAACGCCAGTTCACCTTCTGCGATTTTAAATGTTGGCAGACCTGCGAGGGGATTGGGCGCAGGCCAGTGACCTAATTTTTTTAGAGTGCCAAAAACAGATGATAGGTTGCGTTGTTCAAGGTTCACTGTCCGAGGCTTAACTGGTGACATCAGCGCATCTTTTTCATTTTTGATTTCGCCTTTTAACCGGGCTTCTCGGTATTTTGTGAAGTCGCCAGCGGTCAGCTCTGAGGCAATGGGATTACCTAGCCCATTGCAGATAATGTTCAGCTTCGCCATTAACCTCTTGGGGTCAGCCAGCGTCTGTCCGTAAAGCGAATGCCATTGTTCAATTACTTCGGACAAGTGACGCCGATCTTCCTTTTCACCTAGCCATGGTTTTTTATTCACTTCTTCCATGGTGAAGTTTTCGAAAGCGATGGCCTCGCCTTTTGTTGCAAACTGCTTACGCAGGCGTTTGCCGTCACGCCCGTTAGGGTAGCATTCACACAACCATTTCCCATTAGCCTGCTTTCTAATGCTCATAGTCAGATACTCTTAATGACTTTTACAACACGCCCGATGGTTTCAATATCATCGATGGAGCATTCAAAAGACGATTCATCTTGGTGAACGACCATTCTATTACCGGGGATTCGCGCAACTTTGACTATATTTTTTATTCCATCAATATCAACTAACCACACACCATTTACCGGAGGTGTTTGGCTTCGGTCAATCACGTAAGAGTCACCGGTGGTGTGAACAAGTAAAAGATTATTTGCATCTGAGGGAAGTAGGCTGCTATCCAAAAATGCTTTACCTGTATCAATTAGTGAACCATTGGAGAGAGTAGCTTTATTGATTTCTGGAGATACAATCTCAGAAAGGTGTTTTATTTTTTTGGGGTTCTCAGAATTAATTTTATTTTCTGATTCAGATTCAATATTAGGGTTCGGTTCCCCTTGCCCTGTGGTTAACCATAACAAAGATACCCCTGTTTCCAGAGCACACTGGATTACCCATTCTGCAGGAAAGGCATCCCTTAAGTATCTGTTTGCCATAGTGCTTTTTGACGCATCAAGGTGATCGCATAGTTGCTGTCTGGTTTTAAAACCGTAGGCAGTCATTAGCCTATGGATTGCCTCTCTTCCTCCAGTATTCTCACCTGCTTTTACTTGTATCATTATTTGATCCTATTGACGTATCATTTTTTACATCTTAATATATCTTCAGGCTTATTTATTAAACCTGATAAAACAAGATAAAACGAGCTTAAACCTAGAGATGATGCACTATGAGCACTGATATTTCAATTCGTGTACCAAAAGAGCTTGCAACGCCTGCAGAATTTGCAGAATGGGAAGGTATTTCCCGTGGTTCTGTTTATCAGAAAATCCATCATGGAAAGCTCGCTAAGTACATGGTTAAAAAGGACAAAAACAAGGGTAGAGTCAGTTTGCTCTATCTAAAGTACAAAACTGATCAAATCCGCGAATCCCTTGGTCATTCCAATTTCAGTATCAATATTATTGTTGGTTAGTAAGACCAATTATAGGAACTTTTGGAGGGACTAACATGTTTGACTATCAAGTATCCAAACAATCCCATTTTGATAATGCGTGTCGTGCGTTCTCCAACGCGCATAAAGGTAGCTTAGTACAAATAGCGGACTCTATCGGTATGTCTCCGCAAATGTTGCGTAACAAGCTGAACCCTGAGCAGCCCCACATGCTGACTTGTGTTGACTTAATGAAGTTAACCGATGCCACAGAAGACGCCTCCATTCTGGACGGTCTACTGGAGCAATTACAGTGTCAGCCCGCCGTGCCGGTGAATGAAGTGTGTGATGCCAATATGCCAAGCTACCTGCTAGGAGCAACAGCAGAAGTGGGCAAGCTGGCAAGTGAAGCTGTTTCGGGTGAACATCTAAACCAGACCCGTGTCGCGGAGTTTAAGAAGACCGTTAACAATGCAGTGCGGTTATTAACGTTGGCAGGGGTGACCATTTCATCAAGATTGCATTCCAATCCTGCATTGAGTTCGGCAGTGGATGCGATGGCAGGCATGGGTGCATCCTTGGTCTAAGATGAGGT
Source organism: Xenorhabdus entomophaga (assembly GCF_037996725.1). NCBI lineage: Bacteria > Pseudomonadati > Pseudomonadota > Gammaproteobacteria > Enterobacterales > Morganellaceae > Xenorhabdus > Xenorhabdus entomophaga. The sequence continues at coordinate 8,824 of NZ_JBBMXH010000037.1, read as the reverse complement.
GAAGCAAATGAACACGGAATACCAATCTGAACAGCGAGCCAACAAAATAGCTTTTGATGTGCGCGTGAATGGTTTAAATCAACTGGCAAAAATCAGGCAGCAACATCTTAAAGCGGGTAATGAGCAATTGGCGACCTTTGTTGATGAAATGCGCAATAAACGCAATCCGAATTATGTCGATAATATTCGCGTACTGGCAGCTATTTTCTTTATTGCCAATATTAAAAAAGAACGGCATGGGCTGGAATTAGATCAATTTAGCATCGAAGAGCGAAGCGAGATAATTAAAGCTATCAATAAAATTAAGGCGGCCGCTCCATTATTACCAACGGGTTTATCGCTACCTAATTAAATAATAATTACCAACTTAATTTTAATGGCGTCAACACGTCAGGGATTCTTTTTATCTAAAAACAGGAAATAAAAATATGTTTGATGTTATTGACCGTGCTTGCCAGCACGCAGAAAAAACACTGGAGCGCCAGATTGCCGCACATATTAACCGTCCGGTCGGTGTTTCAGCGTTTGAGTGTGAAGACTGCGGCGAAGCTATTCCCGAAACACGCCGTGCTCAAGTGATGGGTTGTACTCGCTGTGTTGATTGCCAGACTGATTTTGAATTACAGCAGAAGCATTACTGTCGTGTTTGAAATTAGCGGGTAATTAAACCCGCATTATTGCTACTGATGGTTGTTTTTAAATTTAAATTATTTCCACACAGGGAGTACTACAAACATGATTAAATTATTCGCGGGGAATATTTCGGTTGGAAACCATTGCGACAACCGGGTGTTGAATCAGTATCCACTGTTGCCACCCACACCGGATGTACATCACCGCCTACAATCGAAGCAAGAAACTCGTTTAACTGAGTCGAAACCAAAAATACGTTCGTTCCATTTGGCAGAAATGATGGATCGCTACGGAGAAAAAACTCAACGGTTTTCCGAGTTGCGAGGGCAGCAAGATGAATATCTGTCACTCGTTCTTCCCAAGTGTACCGCTCATCCCATTCAGATATACGGATGCCCGGACAATGTTGACATGCGATATCTACTGCGCGCTGAGCTAATGCTCTCCATTCTTCGTGTGATCTCCAGTCGCTCGGCAAACACGACTTCATATTCTGAGCAAGATTCATTCGATACTCTTTTGCTGGCAGCCAACGAGATTCTATGTGACATGCCGTTACGTCAAGAAAGGCGTCACAAGCGGCGTACATGTCGCGGGCTGTTAAAAGCCTTACTTCGCCTAGAGGAGCATCTTTACCGTACAAAAACTTCATCTTGTCGGTGTAGTGGTCTTTCTCAGCAGCAGCCTTAAAAAAATTCATCCATTTAATTCCTATAGTTAAAATTAATTTACTTTATGCTTAATCAGGTAGTGCAGCAAGTCACAGAGCAAAACGGCGCACCATCACTAGCGCGCCGCCAAACCAGCAAACTCCAGCCAGAGATGCCACACGATGCAGCTCTGGCTGCTGGCGTTTCTACGCCGTGGAATAATCCCATCCAGCCGATAGTACGCCCGTTCCCGACTTATGCGGAACAGTACCAGAAAGAAGAAGAGCACCAAGCGATTGCCAAGGTGATCAAAGAACGTGAACATGTTCAGCAGCTACTAAAAAAGCAGCCGTCTATCGTTCGTCTTGATGTTCAATACAAAGCTAGTGTTTTAGAAAAGGAGCAAGGGACACCACGCGCCGAGGCTTTTTTATCTAAGACATTCGTTGATCGTATCTTACCCAGAGTTACGTTAGTGACTGAGCGTTACCAGATTCAGGAAATGAACGCAGATAATGCAACGTATATGGGGCGGTTTAACCGTATTCCCGATATAACACGGGAAGATGTCGAACTGCTGGCAAGGGACATTGCTGATTTTATCAGTCGGGAATTACAGACACTCGTAGACGAAAGACCCGAAGAAAGCGGTCTGAAACGGGCGCATGTCCTGTATCTGCGGGCGGCGGCGATCACCAAAGCCTACCGTCAGAAAATCCCTTACTGGGATAAGTTAACAGGCAGCTTCTTTGATGAAATACAGGCTATCGCGGCCATTTCCCGCATGATCTCTGATAAGTGGTGGTTAGGCCGTCTCCGCCGTCTGGCGTCAGAATGGCGTGAGCACTTGCAGATTTCCATCAACCGCGTCAGCAAAAAGGCCAGTACCTACGCCAGCAAAATGACCATTTCAGAGTGGAAAGAGCAGAAGCGCCGCACAAAAGACTTTATCAAGTCGATGGAGCTGGAAGACGAAGAAGGTAACCGTATCAGCCTGATTGATAAATATTATGGCAGTGTGGCGAATCCGGCTATCCGCCGTACTGAAATGATGGTACGCATCCGGGGCTTTGAAAATATCTGCAATGAACTGGGCTATGTGGCGGAGTTCTATACGCTGACCGCCCCCTCTAAATATCACGCCACTACCCGGCACGGGCACCGCAACCGCAAATGGAACGGATGCAGCCCTGCGGATACACAACAATACTTAAGCGGCCTCTGGGCAAAAATCAGGGCCAAACTCCATCGTAACAATCTGCGTATCTTTGGTATCCGCGTGGCTGAACCCCATCACGATGGTACACCCCATTGGCATATGCTGTTTTTTATGCAGCCAGACCAAGCGGATCAGGTGCGCGACATTATCCGTGAGTATGCCACCCAAGAAGACCGCCACGAACTGTGGAATGAAAAAGCCGAACAGTGGAATGAGAAAGCCCTGAAAGCCCGGTTTCATGCCGAGAAGATTGATCCAGAGAAAGGCTCTGCAACGGGTTATGTGGCGAAGTACATTTCTAAAAACATTGATGGCTACGCGATGGACGGCGAGCTGGATGATGAAAGCCAGCGCCCGATGAAAGAAGCCGCTATCGCTGCCAGTGCATGGGCGGGGCGTTGGCGTATTCGTCAGTTCCAGTTTGTGGGCGGCGCGCCCGTGACGGTTTATCGTGAATTGCGCCGTATGGCAGATCATGACGTGGCGATGGGCTTAAGTGTTGAATTTGCGGCGGTGCATGATGCAGCGGATAACGGCGACTGGGCAAACTATATCAATGCACAAGGTGGCCCATTCGTTCGCCGTGACGATTTGGTCGCGCGCCTGTGGTATGAAACGCAGCCGGAAACTAATACCCACGGGGAAGATGTGATCCGAATTAAAGGGGTTTTCTCGCCTTTGGTCGGAATGGATACCCCTATTCTAACTAGGCTCAAGAGCTGGAAGATTGTGCCGAAGTTAGCCGAAGCGCCAGCGGAGGCTGGTGTTAGCGGTGCGCCCGCACCGCCTAGGAGTTCTGTCAATAACTGTACGGGGGTGTCTGGTACGGTCAACGGCAGTAGTGAGGTGCTTATTGAAAAAATTATCGATTATGCCGATTCCATCGGAATGGATTTTAGCCGATTTATGGCGAAGTCATTAACCATGGCAGGAAAAATCAACATAGGCGGACAGCCATTTAAGTTATGGACGAATGGCAGTTTTATTCCGATGGAGTCAGAACGGCAGAAAGAGGCGCGCCGCGATAGGTTGTGGGCGCGAATTAATCAACTTGGGGAAATGAGGATGAAATCATGAAAATGTTTTTATTGATGCAAACTATTTATCGCTTTAGCAGGAAATTACCCTATGAGGAACGGGTAGTTATCGGAGTTTTTTTATCCCGCTCAGATGCTCTGGCTACTGTTGATAGTGATAGAGCATCTTCTTTTGATATCCTTGAATTTGATATCGATATCAAAGAACAACAAGTCAAGGGTATCAAATATGCCCGTGATTTATTGATTGCTTCATACCTTAGAGGGTTCATTGATAAACCGGAATCAGAAATCCGGGATATCGCAAAAATGTTGAATGGTGCAGCTGAACAGCTAAAACAAGAAATATCTGACAGTTGGGTTTGGGATAACTTTGCCGATCAGTGGTTGTCGGAATGTGCAGCTGACTGATATCGAAAGAACAAAAAACACCCTTAACAGGCTTGTCGAAAACTTAGGTTTAGATATTGATATAAAAGCTATTTTTCGCAATACAAAAGCAAGTTATGAGGGATTTTTAGCGAAAAATTCTAGAAATATCGGGTAGGTCACACAATCAGATATTACCTAATGCAATTAATTCAGAGGGCAATTATATTAATAGCATCTGTTTATACATACAGTATTTTAAATGTTAATAATTAAGAGATTAGGGAAAAATGTTAGATGCTTTAAATACTTCCATTCTTTTAGACCGTATGGAATTAATGTGCAAACTGGGTTGTTCTGAAGATTTTAATGATAATGACAGGCGGACGGCTTTCTATTGGCTGGGGGAATTGACTGAGCAAGTGAAACGTGAAATGGAAACGCTGATAGAAAAGCCACATCATAGTGGCTTATCAAACGCTGAATCAGGCTGCATTGGCTTGCAGCAAGTCTAACGCCATCTGGCGCTGTTGCAGATTGAGGTTATTAATCACAGTCTGCAACAGAATATCGCCCGTTTTGGCACTGGGGCTGATAGTGTGTGAGAACGTCAGATTCATCACAAAGGTATGTCCACACTCCACATCCGAGCATGAACAATAGACATCAGCAATTTGGTGGTGCATCCGGTTGGTTTTGCGAATGACAGCTTTAGCGCCGCACTCGGTACAGATTATTTTTAATACGCGCATGTTCCTCATTCCTAATGTATCGATTTTCCTCGATTTTATCATTTTTATGCTCATTCTGCACCCGAACTTACGTTATCTTGTTTGAAACGGATATGTAATATTTCTGGCACACCAGGGTTATTTATCGCATTCATGAACATATTTTGAACGGGAATAACTTCATCCTTGCGGTAGGCAGCACGCGCTTTTTCCGGATCACCCAACCCAGCGGCATTGGTCGGAATAATCCCCGCCAATCCAGCTGGGAATCGGTGGGCAGTCAGCACGTCTTGCGAGCTGATACTTTTGACATTGGCAAACTCATCATTGGCGGAAATGTCCCCGACCGGAATAAACTTAATGCCGTCAGGGTCACCGTTGGGAATACTCACAAACATGGTTTCAAAATTACCGATGCCCTTGCTTTGTGCCAGCTTGTTCTCTATTTCTTTTTCGGCTTCATCTGAGATATTCGGGTCATTGATGTAAATCATGCCGCCTGTATGCCCGCCGTTATGGTAATAGCGACGGCGAAAGATAGTGGCTTCCGAGTTGAGTAAGGCCGCATGAATGCCACCGATATAATCCGGCAGGCCATAAACTTGTTGCTGAGGATCATATTGCTTAATGAAAATCACTTCTTCAGGGGAGTAAACCAATGGCTCACCTTCCTGCAATACCACAAAATCGCCGTCTTTGCGGCGGCGCAGGTAAAGGGAGGGCAGCACCTCCAGTCTCACAATGTCGCCCCAGAAGTTACGCACTTTCAGGATGGCCACATCCCCGAAAATCAAGAAATTGATGATAGCTGCTTTAAATTTCTCATGCGTTAGCCCGCCATCAAGATAATTAGAGGCAATCATATTGTGGCGGGAGTAGATAATGCCGCCGTGCGTCCCGTTCATATTAGTCAGTTGCGCCAGTGCCAGACGGTCAATTGGCAGGGTGTAATGATCATAATCGTTGTCATACCAGATTTTCTGGTAATCCGTCATGGTGGTGAGTATCGGCTCGGGTTTACCCAGTGTGATCAGGCTCATTTTCCGTTGGCGGTCGTTGGTGTGTGGCGCTTTAGCGGTCTTCCTTAACTTTTTCTTACTCATCATGCTGCCTTTGCAAATTTATATTTAGAGGTGCGTTTCTTCTCGTAATTTAACGGCTCATTCATCAGCGCATGAGCGATGGCCCAGAATACGTCAGCGTGTCCGGTTTCCTGCGAACGGTCAGCCACGAAGGTCATTGCACCGCCTTTGCCTGTGGTGGTGTGCCGGATAGCCAAGAATGAGGCCAGGATTTCTTTTTGTTCTTCATCCCATTCGAGACGTTCTTCACTGACCACATCGATCATCTTCATGACCAGTTGATTTTTGCTCTGCTGGCTATAGTGAATGGCCTGTGTCTGGCGGGGCGCAAAGTCCTGTACCATCTCGTAGACACCGTGACCAATGCCCGTGGTATCAATGCCGATATGGGTAAAGCGGTAACGTTTGAACAGCTCTTCAATCAGTTTGGCCTGATGCTTCCAGTTCATGCCCTGCCAGTAGAACGTGGCCAACACCCGAAAGGCTTCGCCAGCCATCAATGGTGGGGCAACAATCACAAAGGTACTGGTATCACCGGAGCGGGCAGGGTCGAAGCCACCCCAGACTTCCCGCTCACCAAACGGGCGCGCTGCATCCGGATCGTGATCTTCCCACAGGTTAATATCGACGCCGCATTTATCCAGTTCATGGTATTTGAAGACGGAGGCGCCGCTATCCACAAACTGGCACATATAGAGCATGTTGAAGGTATCGGCATTGTACTTGTTACGCAGACGGTCGATGCTGGCAAGGTTAAACCCGCCTTTGATAGCATCTTCCAGCGTAATAACGTAACGCCACTGCCCGTCAGGACAATCCCGCCCGCCATCACGCATCTCATTGAACGTAGGAAAGAGCACATTCTTACGTTTGGCATCACTGCCGCGCCATGTGTCACCCATCCAGAATGGATAAGCCGGATGCGTTTTGGCACTGGGCGTTGAAAAATAAGTTGTGCGCCAATGGTCATGAGTCGCCATTGCAGAGGCGACTTCATTCAGGTGCGTAAAGCTGGGCACCCAGAAGTATTCATCACAATACAAATGGCCGGAATAAGATTGCGCGGTGTTCTTATTGGTGGATAAGAAACGCAGTTCTGCCCCATTACTTAGGCGCATCGGGTTGCCCGTTAATGTCACACCGAAGAATTGTTCAGCAATATTGACGATATAAGAGCGGAAAACTTCGGCCTGTGGTTTGGACGCTGACAGAAACAGTTGGCTTTTTCCCGTTAACACCGCATCTTCAAAGGCTTCAATCGCAAAATACCATGTTGCCCCAATCTGGCGCGATTTGAGAATATTTCGCACATGCTTATGCTTATTGGCGCGCAGATGTTTCTGATAGCCAAACAAATTGCCATCAACAAAGGTCTGGAAGTCTTCTTCTGTCAGCGCGGAGATATCATTTTTGCGATAGCGTTTCTTTTTCTTCGGTTCACCATCACCAGAGGAAACATATTCACTGTCATTGCTGGATTGTGCCCGCGCCTGAATCTCAGCCAGCTTCTCTTTATGTTTATTCGCCTGTGCCATCAGTTTGACATGATGGGCAATCAGGCGATCCTGTTCATCCTGTTCAGGCGCTGTTTTGTTATTACGTTCACTGAGCAGGGCAATACGGCGATTGATGGCCTCAGCCACCGTTTCATGACTGAGCATATCCGCCCAGCTCCACTTTTCCGCCCAGTAGTAAATGATCCGCCGATTGGGAAGATTTAATTCACTGGCAATTTCAGCCGGAGTATAGCGGCGCAGGTAAAGCGACTTCGCCACTTTTATTAATTCATCAGAGTATTTAGCCATATCCTTAAGCATCCTTGTCCTTGGTGCCCTCATTATGCAGGGCGAACAGGCGGCTTTCGTTCGGTTTACTTCGGTTACATTCGGTTATGCGTTATATCCGAATTTATCCGACTTGCGCCCCTCGCGTGAGCCAATTGAATTCGCAATACTGTGTCTGAAGCAAACGACAAGGATGCAATATGTCTCAGTTAATGACGAACTGGATATGTATTGCCATGGAGGGCGACACCGTTGATGGCCGGACAATCGAGCCGCAATGGATCTTGGAAGCGGCAGAGCTATATGACCCTCAACTGTATACTGCCCGAATCTGGCCGGAACATGAACGCTGGTTCGGGGCGATGGGGGAAGTGCTCGCGGTCAAAGCCGAGCGGGGTGATGAGGGAGCTTTGCGTTTATATGCGCAACTGCGCCCCAATCACCGCTTGTTAGAGGCTAACCGGGACGGGCAACTGCTGTTTACCTCCGTGGAATTTACGCTTAACGGTAATTTTCGCGGCACAGGCAAAACCTATCTGGAAGGGCTGGCAGTGACTGACTCGCCAGCCAGTGTAGGCACTACCCGTCTACAGTTTAATAAAAGGAAAAAACAGCATCGATTTGGGGCGTATAAGCCGCTGGTGATTGATGAAGTTAAGGAATTTAAGGAAAAGGGAACAAAGATGGCTAAGGGTACTAAAGGCACTAAAAAATCATGGCGCAGTATTTTCAATATTGAAGAACAGGAAGAGACCACGACCGAACCATCCGGTGACGATGCGTTGCAGGCACTGGCTCAGGCCGTCGCAGATTTGGAAGCTCGCGTGGCGACACTGGAAACCGCTCAGGCATCTACAGAGCAGGAAGTGGAAGCGGTTCAGGAAGATGTCGAAACAGTGAAAGAAGTCGTAGACACCGAAGAGTTTGCTCGCTTACGTGACAGTCTGCCATCGATTTTGAAGAACTTTGGCAAGCTGAATAACATTGCCACTCCATTGCCGAAGAAAAATCCGAAAGGCAATAAAGACAAGAATTTTAACTATCTGTAACACCTGATAGAGCAAAGGGAAGAGCTATGCAATTAAATCAACGGGCACGCGGCTATTTGCAGAATTACTCTGTGGGTTTAGCTGATGCCTATGGGGTTGCGGATACCTCGCGTTACTTCGCACTGTCCGATCCAAAAGAGACCGCGTTGCGCAGTGCGTTGCTGGAATCGGTCGAATTTCTTAACATGATTACCTGTGCGGATGTGGATCACCTTTCCGGGCAGGTCGTATCGGTCGGTAATCCGGGACTCTATACCGGGCGTAAAAAAG